>JAUWHM010000031.1 GCA_030605915.1 Nitrospirota bacterium
ATAAACTTAAGACCGGTTAAGCTATATCCAGGCGTCTGGACTCCCCTTAAGGATAAGGGCCCTCAGGATATAGATTTCGTCGTGGTGAGAGAGAATACGGAAGGACTTTATTTAGGAATGGGTGGCTTCGCCAGGAAAGGAACTGCAGATGAGATAGCGGTGCAGGAGATGGTTAGTACTAGAAAGGGAGTAGAACGCTGTATTCGCTATGCCTTCCAGTTCGCTCGGGAAAGAAACAAAAGACGCAAACTCACGCTCTGTGATAAGGCCAATGTCCTGACCTATGCCCATGACCTGTGGAGAAGAGTCTTCCAGGAGGTGGGGGAAGCGTATCCGGATATAGAAAAAGACTGTGCTTTCGTGGATGCGGTCTGTATGTGGATAGTGAAGAATCCAGAGTGGTTCGATGTCATCGTTACCTGCAACATGTTTGGTGATATCATCACTGATTTAGGAGCTATGATTCAAGGAGGAATGGGAATCGCTGCCGGGGCAAACATAAATCCGGAAGGAACCTCTATGTTCGAACCAATTGGAGGCTCCGCTCCTAAGTATACTGGAAAGAATATCATTAATCCCCTGGCAGCCATCTCCGCTGTGCAGATGATGCTTGAGCATTTAGGCGAGAAAAGTGGAGCTCAGTTAGCGGAGGAAGCCATCATAAAGGCCTGCCAGAAGGTAAAGAGCCTCTCAGCCGGAAAGATGGGTTATACTACTTCGGAAGTTGGTGATATGGTGGCTGAGTTTGTGAGAGGTAAGGCGAAATGAAGAAATTCAGTGTTGCTGTAGTGGGAATAGGAGTAGTGGGAGCTGAGATAGTGAAGATTCTCAAGGAGAGGAATTTTCCCATAAGAGAGATGAAAATATTAGCAACCAGGGCGAGGACGGAGAAGATTGGTGATTGTGAGTATGAGATTGAACCCACAAAGATAGAATCCTTCCAGGATGTAGACATTGCCTTGTTTGCTGGAACTGAAGGAGCCAAAGGTGCCTCCAGGCAGTTTGGCTGGCAGGCAGTGGAGAATGGGGTAGTTGTTATTGATAATGGCGATGACTACCGTTTAGACCCAAGAGTGCCCCTGGTCATTCCAGAAGTAAACCCTCATCACTTGAAGAATCACCGGGGGTTTGTCTCCAGCCCGAATTGCTCCACCATTCAGTTGGTCATGGCATTAGCTCCTCTTCATCGCCACTCTAAGATAAAGAGACTAATCGTCTCCAGCTATCAGTCAGTATCGGGAACGGGAAAGGCCGCTATTAATGAACTTCAGTCCCAGACCATGGCAATTGTTAAAGGTAGGGAAGTTGAACGTGAGGTATATCCCCATCAGATCGCTTTCAATCTCTTCCCCGAGATTGGAAGTCTCAAGGAGGAGTTTCCTGGTTACTATGGTGAGGAAGTTAAGACGGCAAAGGAGACCAGAAAAATCTTAGATGAACCGCATTTGGCTATTTCAGCTACCTGCGTCCGGGTTCCCGTCCTCTTCGCTCACGCGGAGGCAGTCAATGTCCAGTTTGAGGAGAAGCTCTCACCTCGTGGAGCAAGGGAAATCTTAAATTCCTCCCCAGGCATCAAAGTGATTGACCAGCCCGAGAAGAGCCTCTACCCCACCCCCCTTGAGGTAGCCGGAAAGGACGATGTCTATGTAGGTAGAATTAGAGAGGATTCATCTACCTCCAATTGCCTCAACCTCTGGATAGTGGGAGATAACATCCGCAAGGGAGCGGCCCTGAACACTGTCCAGATCGCTGAAGAGATGATAAGACAGCGTCTCATCAGTTAATTATTATGCAGATAGTTCATATGAACTTAGATAATGTCGTCCTGGGTTACCCGCAAGACTTCCTCAATGGTGGTCAGTCCCTTTAGAACCTTATTGGCCCCGTCCTGCCTTAAGGTAGCCATTCCCTTCTCAATGGCCTTTTTCTTGATAGCATTAGCGTCAGCCCGGGAGAGGATGAGTTCCCTCACCTCTTCGCTCATCACGAGAAGCTCGTACATCCCTGTCCTTCCCCGGTATCCTGTCCCAAGGCAGTAATGGCAGCCCCTTCCTCGGTAGAGCACCCCTTCGGCGACCTGGCCAGGTTTTAGGCCAATCTCCCGCAGAGATTCTCCCTCTGGCTGATAGGTTTCCTTACACCGGGGGCATATGAGCCGCACTAAGCGCTGAGCGATGATGGCAATCACTGAGGAGGAGACAAGATAGGGCTCGATCCCCATATCCAGCATCCTGGTTACGGCCCCGGAGGCATCATTTGTATGAAGGGTGCTGAAGACAAGATGTCCGGTAAGGGAAGCATGAATGGCGATCTCAGCCGTCTCCAGGTCCCTTATTTCTCCAACCATAATTATATCTGGGTCCTGTCTGACGATGGACCGAAGCCCATTGGCAAAGGTCAAGCCGATCCTGGGTTTAACCTGTATCTGGCTTATTCCCTCTAATTGATATTCAATGGGGTCCTCAACCGTGATGATGTTCTTATCCGGAGAGTTTATTTTATCAAGGGCCGCATAAAGGGTAGTTGTCTTCCCGCTTCCAGTCGGTCCGGTGACCAAAATTATTCCATGGGAACAGTGAATAAGACTATCTGCCTCTGGAAGTTTCTCCCGGGATATACCAAGTTCCTCCAGACCAAAGAAGAGAGTTTCTTTGTCTAAGAGGCGCATGACCACCCTTTCCCCGAAGGCAATAGGGATGGTGGAGACCCTGATATCTATCTGCCTGTCTCCTATCTTTATGGTAGCCCGTCCATCCTGAGGAAGCCGACGCTCAGCGATGTTCAGATTGGACATCACCTTGATGCGGGAGATGACTGCTTCCTGGTAATGTTTGGGGGGGGTGAGAGAATCATGCAGGATTCCATCTATGCGGTATCGGACTTTCAGTTCCTTCTCATAGGGCTGAATATGAATATCGCTGGCTCTCTCCTTCAAAGCCTGGAAGAGAACGAGGTTAACTAACTTTATGATAGGGGCTTTGTTGGCTAAATCAAGAAGGTCCTCCGGTTCCTCTCCCTGTCCGGTTGTGACTACCCTTATCTCCTCACCGTTCAGACTTTCAATCATCTCCTGAGGCGTCTCTGATTCAGAATGGTAGAATCTGTTTATCGCTTTCAGGATTTCTTCTTCCCGGCTGATGACCAGTTGAACCTCACAGTCGAGGAGAACCCCGATCTCATCCACTGGATGGAGATTGAGGGGGTCGGAAGTTGCTACCGTGAGCAGGTTATTCTCTCTCCTTAAAGGAAAGATGTGATATTTTCGGACAAAGCTCAGGGGAATCTGGGAGACAAGAGATGGCTCTACCGCTCCATCATTTATTCTGTCAAGGTAGGGCAGGCTGAGCTGAGCGCTCAGGGTTTGGAGGAGTTCTTCCTCCTCAACATAGCCTGAGTGAAGGAGGGCTCGGTCCAGGCTCTGCCTGGTTTCACCCTGAAGCGTTAATGCCTCTTTTAGCTGCTCCTCGCTCAGAGAACCCCTCTCCAAAAGAATATCGCCCAGAGATTTCTTATTCATTAATTTATGTTAATCCCGTGATTCCATAAATTTTTCCTGCTCTAAACTTTTTTCTCTCGTTATCTCCTGTGCCTCCTCTACGCTATCAATCACATGAGGAGTGATAAAGATTAAGAGATTTTTCTTTACAATGGTCTCTGCCGTCCTTCTAAAGAGCCATCTCAGGACAGGTATATCGCCCAGGAGGGGAACTTTGTGCACGGTCTTCGATTTATCATCCCGGGTCAGCCCTCCGATGACAACGGTGGAGCCATCCTCAACAGAGACCACCGTCTTTGTCTCCCGATGGATCGTCCTCGGATGGTCGGTAAGGGGACCTTTCAGCTCAGTAATCTTCCCCTCCAGCTCCAGGCGGACAAATCGCTTCTGGCTGATCTGTGGAGTGATCTTGAGATCAATTCCTACATCTTTATAATCCCATGTATGCACGAAGCTTGGCAGAGCTCCTGCCTCTACACCGACCTCTCTGGACTGCTTGACATAAGGAACAGTCTCCCCTATCTTAATGGTTGCTTCCTCATTATCTAAAGTGAGGAGGTGGGGGGTGGCTAAAATGTTGAAGTCCTCATCCTTACGGTAGGCCTGAATTATCCCGGCGGTGTTCCGATACTCGCCGGTCTTTCCCTTGATTATGCCGAGGGTCAGGCCAGACCCTGCGATGGGCTGTCCGGCAGCCAGACTTGCTAATGCTCCAGTGAAGGTCGTGCCTCCGAATCCTCGCACTTTCCCGTCGGCTGGCTCAAGTAAATTTTCTCCTGAGGCAAGTTCCACGCCCAGTTCCTGAGTTATGTCCATGCTCACCTCAGCAATGAGCATCTCTACCAGAACCTGTTTTCTCATAATGTCAAGTTTCTCGATGATGCTGCGGAACATAGCATGGTCCTCAGGAGAGGCAGTGATGATGAGAGCGTTAGTAGCCTTATCAGAAACAATGCTCGGCTTTATCTCGGCAGGGCCTCCCTTCTTGGGCTCCCTCCTGGCTGGCTGTTTGGCCAGGTTAGCTAAAACTTTGGCTAAGTCTCCTGAATCAGCATTCTCTAAGTAGTAAACATTGACCCTGGATAAGGCCGTGGGAGTTTCCTTATCTAACTTCTCAATCAGTTCCTTTATATCCTTCATATCCTCAGCACTTGCTACCACGATCAGGCAGTTGGTTCTTTCCTCAGGTATCACCTTAAGAACCTTCTCAGGTACTTTTTTGCCCCGTTGGCGTCGTTCCAGGGTAGAAGTAAGAGTCGATACTAAGGCCCGGGCAAAGGCAAACTTTAAGGGAATGACCTCTCTCTCTATCCTCACCCCTTGGACATCAATCTCCTTAACTATCTTCAAGAGGCGCTGGATATTGGAGGAGGTCTCGGTGAGAATGAGGGTATTGGTGGGAAGATGACTAACCATATTACTCGCCTTGGAAACTAAAGGGGCCAGTATGGCCTTCACCTGGTTGGCATCAGCATATTCCAGTGGAATTAGTTGAGTAACGATAATATCTTCTGGCGATACCCTTTCTATCTCTTTCCCTACCTCTGTCCGGACTGCCTTCTGTTTTGCTTCCACCGAGCGGATAATCTTTACCATCTCCCCGGCTTGAACTAAACTGAAGCCGTGCATCTCAAGTATTGATTTAAAGACTGCGTAGGCTGCCTCCACCGGTATCTTGCTTGGGCAGATGATAGTCACCTGACCCTTTACTTTCGGGTCTACGATGAAGTTGGTTCCGGTAAGTTCACTGATGAATTTTATGACCAGGTTGATATCCACTTGATTGAAGTCTAGGGAGATGAATTCTTTCTTCCCCTCCTCTCCTCCCCTAACTGCACCAATGAGGAGTAAGGAAAGAAGTAGAGTCAGGATAAACTTAGTTCTCATTTAAAGCTACCCTTTAAGCCCTTAATTTCGTAGATCAAAGTAACTGGCTGACCATCTCGCTCTACATTGACGATAACTACCGATTCTTTTTGAAGCATCTCATATACCTGGAAGGCATTCTGAATGCTATTTATCTGGTAACCATTAACCTCCCTGACTATGTCTCCACGATGTAGCCCCATCCGCTCATAGATACTTCCCGCCTGGATCTCCATAGCCTGGAAACCCTCTAAGTGCCCATCTACAAAATAGGGTTTAATCTTTGCCCGATTCAGGACCTGGTTGGCTACACTGACTGCTTCGGTTAAATCAGGAAAGATTCCCGGGAGATTCTGCGGGTCAAGCTGGAGACTCTTCACAATCCTGCTGGCCGCTTCGGTGGCCCCAGCCATCTCCTTCTCGCCAAGGACCATCTGCCTGCTCGCAGAAGTCTGGGCTGTCTGGGAAACAGGGGATGCCTTTCCCTTCCCTCCCCAGGCCAGCATACCCTCCTCGTAACTCGCCAGGACCTCTTCAACTCCTCCCCTTTCAATTACCACCTGATTTCTCTCGATCCTGACTATCTTAACTCCAGCCACCATATCACCCAACCGATAAAGCTCCTCCTTCTTACTGCTCAAATCCTCAATCACGGCATAAGAAAAGGAAGGGCTGCTGCCGCATATCGTGCCCTTGAGCCTCAGCCTGAGCTCGGTCCGGGGCAAGGCCTCTATCGGTCTTGCGGTTTCCTCCTCCAGGCGAGCTTCGTCAATGTCCGGAGAAGAAGGACGAGCGCCAAACAACTTTCTCTCGCCGATAATGGAGTAATGGCTCAGAGGTTTCGCCGGGTGCTTGATAATTGATGCGGGTATGAAATCGCCTATCTCCAATTGTCTCTGTGTGGCAACTCCGGATAGAGAACGAACTGTGCAAATTCCCATAACGATAAGAACCGCAACTAAAAAAATATCAACGGCTAAGAATACTCTCTTTATCATCATTAGAGTTCGTCCAGTAAAGGCATATCAGGTGATTCCGGATTAGGAATAAGTCTCCCGTTTTTAGAATCAATCCACTTTCTCTTCGTCCATAACATTCCACATCTTTACCTTAGTTACAGCGAAGCAGTACTGCCTGTGAAACGGCACTGCTTTGCGGTGTTTCACCGTAATGTTTTTCCCACCTTTTAATTCTCCTTATCTTCCAAAATGAAGCTGTGGACCTACTATAGTTTACCGCTACTCGGCTGATTTGTCAAGAAGCTCACTAAACCAGACATTGGCTTAAGGCCTACCCTCACAAGACTCTTGAGTTCCTCATTGTCAGAGATAAACTCAGCCCATTGCGGACCGTGCTTATAGTAGAAGGCAACAAATCCTCTACCTAACTCATTAGTCAATAAGTATTCATCCCGGAACTCAGAAAGGAGCTTTACCTCCTCAGCCATTGGCGTCCCATAAGCAGCCGTGGCAATGAAACAGCCGCCTCCTCCTCCTCCGCCATTGCCAGCAGAGGGAATAGCATTAGCACTCACACCGCTTGAATAGTTGGGGACCTCATCGTAAGTAAAGGCAGTATAGTAATATATTGTTCCATTGCTTATATTGTAATTATCTACATAACTTGTCCCCGTGCCGTCATAAATGTAGGTTGCGTTAGGGTCATCATAGGTTGTTGGATAGGTGGCAGTTTTGCGAAGTATCTTCACGCCTTTAAAATCTGGATAGTCAGTGAGTGAAGGATTCGTCCAGGTTAAGGTTACACTACTTCCCCCTGTAGCCGTGAAATTGGTCACATCAGCCGGGGGCGTCGTATCTGCAGCAACCGGAGTTACAAAAATGCCTGCTCCTGCTGGAATATAGTCCTGGGTATTATCATAGGTAAAGGCAGTATAGTAATACCGAGTATCATTGGTGAGGTCAGTATCGGTTAAAGGGCTACTGGAATAGTTGCCGCTGCCACAATAGACAACTGTGGCTGCCCCAATGGAATCGCCGGCATTGTATGAGGTTCCATTTGTCGGCAGAGTACCCCCATAGTTACCCGCCCTTCGCAGCATCAATGTTCCAGCCCAGCTTGTGGCACTTAAGTTATTCCAACTTAAGTTAGCAAAATCCAGGTTAGTCCAGTTTAAGGAAACCTGCCCATCCCCGAGCACCTTAGCAAAACCTGTGACACTGTCAGCCAGAGTGATGCGCTTACTTACTGACTTGGAGTTAGGGCTCACTCCAGTATTGGTAACGGCTACCTCAACGGTATACCAGAGGTCACCTCCTATAATTCCGGTGCCATTAACGTTCCAGGATACCTGAGTATTGGCTCCTACTGCTAAATCATCCACGGTCTTCAGAGCCGTCTCTCCTGAGGCAAGCTCCAACCCAAATGGAAGGCTCAGCTCAGTTGTTATACCGGTGAGGGTCTCCGTCACTCCAACGGCCGAGTTCTCTAAGAAAGCAACGATGGTAAAGGGATTGGGTGATAGCTCCTTATCAATGACAGAGAGGTTTCCCGGAGAGGTCAGTCCAACCACTAAAGGCACTGCGCCGTCAATCTCTACGCTGCCCACACCATAGTAGGTGACGAAATCTCCGGATTCACCAGAACCAAGGCTGGCTGAAAACCAGTATACTCCAACGGCACTGTCAGGATAATCGCCATCCGAGCCATCGAAAGGCTTATCAGGGTCAACCGTGAAATCATACTCGGTGCTAACGATATTCGACCAGTCAGCTGTGACGAAACGGTCCGGCTTAGTAGCCAACTCTCCCTGGAGAGTGCCTTGGCTAACTACGGTGGGATTGGTCAGATCATCGAAGGCTAAGTAATAGTTGGGGATACTGGCGGAATCGAATTCCATCTCGTGAGTTACGGCTCCAGTCCCCGGAATCCTGAAAGGCGCCCCATCGTTGGGCCCCAGCATGGTATCAAGCATCACCCTGACAGCAACATTATGGGACGAGGCATCGTTGTTCTTTATTGAATATTTTATCATTACCCAGTCAGGGTCCCCGGAAGTCCAACTCGTTACTATGGTCAGAGTCTGGGTTACCTCAAGGATATTGTTAACATTGAAGACAGTGATATTAGAATCTCCAGAATTGTAAGGTGCTGTGGTCAGGGTGCCGATGGGACCGCTATAATTTGTGAAGTTTGTGGCGTCAAGCTGAACAGTAGTAAAGGATGACCAGGGATTAGGATGTCCATATAATAGAATTGGTCCGTTGTTAGGCAATCCCATGGTAAACTGCCCAGTTGTATCATTAATGGAGACCTCAATGTAGTTGTTGGATAGCAGCACTGCCTGGCAGACTGGAGAAGCAGTTAAGAGAACCAGGAAAGAAATTAAAAAGTAAAATGCAAACTTAGCCATTATTCAGCTTTTTTAATCAACCAGATCAGGGGTTTTAATCCCATCCTAACCAGATTCTTCAAGATACCTCCCCTCTGGGTCTGAGGTCTCCAAAGGCGACTCGCCGTGCCGAGATTAAGGTGAGGGGAGAAATTAATCCTGTTCACTGTCCACTTTTGATATTAGCCAGATTGGTGGTCGTAGGAAGCAACGAACTGTAGCCTTAAGGGCAGGGCTTTTTTCAATATAATTTGCCCATTCAGGGCTATGCTGATAATAAAACTGTACAAACTCCTTTCCCCATCTATTAGTCAATAAGTATTCATCCCGGAACTTGGACAGAATTCTTACTTCCTCTGCCATTGGCGTCCCATAAGCAGCAGTGGCGATAAAGCAGCCTCCGCCACCCCCGCCACCGTCGCCACCACTTGGTGTGGCGTAATCCTTAGCGTCAGTAGATGTATCAGCCTCATCCACATTACCCGAAGCATAATTGCCCGAGGTGTCATAGGCAAAAGCGACATAGTAATAGGTGGTTCCGTTTGACAGACCCACATCCGTCCAGGTCTCCACATTTCTGGAGACAACTGCATGCGCGGTTCCATCATTGTAGCCTGAGGGATAGGAGCCGGCCTTTCTCCTGACCAGGACCCCGTCAAAATCAGCATTGGCTGTCCCTGAAGGATTGGTCCACTCTAGTTTCACCTGCTGGCTACCGGCTGTAGCCTTAAAATTGGTCACATTATCCGGTGGCGTCTCGTCTTTTCCCACCCCAGGCGGTGGTTCAGTGTCCGCTGACCAAGACTCAGACGCAGAAGGAGCAAAATCCTTGCCCTCACCGACCGCGCCTCCAGTAGTGTAAACGGCCGAATCGCCGTAGTAGGTAGACTCTGCCACGGCGGAGGCATTCCAGGCCCGCAGATAGATTTTACCTCCCACATATTCATCAAGGAGATGGAAATCAGCATGGAATTTCCCTTCATCAGGGTTAAAAGGAAAACCACTTCCGATGCGGGCATAGTATTGTCCGATCACTGTTTCCAGTTCTAAAAGTTCATCGTCATCCGTAGCCGCTCCATTTACTCCGGGTAAATCAGCTTCACCGTCTGCTCCGGCATAGATACACTGGACCATATCGGAGCTAGAACTACCGTCGCCATAGAGGAAAGTTACCCCATCGGAATCAGTAATTCCGTTCGAGCAATAAACCTCAATAGTTGCTG
>JAUWHM010000028.1 GCA_030605915.1 Nitrospirota bacterium
TTCCCAACACCATGTTAATTTCAGGAGAAGGTTCTTGAGAAGGTTTATTTCCAAAGGTTCATCCTGCACCTGCTGGAAGGCAAATGTCCATTTCAAAACAAAATGAACCATGTGGGCAAAAAAAAGAGGGGCAAATGCCCCCCCTGTTTCTAAGAACAACCACCCTTTTTGCAAACAGGGAGGGGACTGTCTGTCCCCTCCCTTGCATGCCATCATACACTGTTATGGTGTCAGTATGTCAATCCGCGTTTAACCTATTTCTTTCCTGAAATTCCACTGGCTCCTGGTTGATTGAGAGCTCTGATGATGGCATCAATGGCATCGCTATTCCTATCAATATCAGAAACTCCCTCTCCATCAACACCGATAGCGAGGTCAATCAGGTCATCAACGTCATCGGCAATTACGGTCGCAGCATCACTATCAATGGCCGCATCAATCAGGTCATCAACATCATCGGCAATTACGGTCTCAGCATCGCCGTCAATGGACATATCAATCAGAAGATTAACAACACTAGCATCGACATCACCAGCCAGTGCTGAGCCAAGGACGACACCATGCTCATAATGAAGCTTTATCTCGTTAGCACTTAATGCCGTCTTGAAGATGGCCACTTCGTCTATTATGCCATTGAAATTGTATCCATAAAGATAGTACTCCTGCCCCATGTAAAAAGGACTTGCCTCACTCCAGGGAGCATTGTTTCCATCTCCATATGCCCAACCACCACTAAATTCTTCACCATTAACATATGCTTTAATAGAACTCCCTGTGCCAAATGTATATGTTATGGCTATGTGTGTCCAGGTTTCGTTGGGGACATTTTTAAGAGCCAGATTTCTCCAAACGTGATATGACCCTCCAGTATCACGATATCTAAAGGTAAGAACACCACCATCTACCTGAAGTGCATAATTTGTTTTTGCTCGGACGTACTTGATGCCTTTCCTCACAATTGTTCCGCAGGTGTTATCTGCAAAGGGATACACCCAGGCCTCAATCGTAATCTCATTGGCAAGCCTCAAAGTACCATTCTGCGCCGAGCACCTAGCATAATCACGTTTATTATGAAAGCCGAAAGCAGAACCAACCTTGCCAGTAGTCCAGGTTCCCCCCACGAGGCCGCAATGATTATCATTAGAAGAAGAATCGTAGGCGGTGGTTCCTGTTCCTTCATCAAGATTCCAGTAGCCTACTGGGTCGGCGGCTTGCGCCTGAGCAGAGACAAATAGACACACTAACAATCCCATCAACACACTAAAATACCTCATTTTCTGCCCCTCCTTTTTCGTTACCGTGCTCTGTCATATTATTCTCTCACACGTTCTTCCTTCGTGATAGTTCTTTTGACAGAACTCACTCTCCACATAACTCATCTATACTGAACAGCCATCCCCGGTCTGATTTCATCCCTCCCTTTTCCTCTCTTTTTGGGTCATAAGCCTTTATCCTACTTCCTGAATAAAGACCCCCAAGAGCCAGAGACAAGCTGATAACTAAGAACTTTATTCCGATGTCAAAGAACAGAAGCTACTTTTAATATCTGCAAATTTCGTGCCAAGTTGTTTCTTTTTTTTGCGGATTTGTCTAAGTCTTTGATTGTCAGAGACTTAGGTTAATAAATGCTTCAAAACCTGAGTCTCTACTAAAACTCAAAACTGGTTGATTTTAGCCACCTTTTTTCAGCATTTTGGCAGTTTTTACACTTAACTGCTATATTTTCAATGACTTAATTTGCTTTTCAGGAGGTGGCTAATTTTAGCCATTTTGTGGCAGAAATTAGCCACTTTTTGAAAAACAGCCATAAAAAGGGGGGAATTTTATACCCCCCCCCTCCCCCTCCCTGATTTTTTGCAATTTTAGCTCTATTGTTCCCCCAACATATTGAAATTACATTACTTACTTCCAAACAAGTGAGACACGAAAAATGTTGACAATTAGCTGAACTCGGTGATATTATTACACTTGATGAGATTGAGAGAGACATTCTTTGTAAATGAAAGTTATGTCTTCAAAAGAAAGGGTAATGGCTGCCTTGAATCTTAAGCAGCCCGATTCTGTTCCCATTGGGGAAATTGTAATAGACAGGAAGGTAATAGCCGGCTTTGGCAGGAATTATAAGGATGTGGTGGATTTTGGTTTGGGTGAAGGCCTTGACCTTGTAGGCGCCGTGGCAAATTTTGAAACTTGGAAGTGGTGCCGGGTATCAAGGTCTTCATGACCGGCGGTCACACCACCGGTCATGAAAATTTAATCTTTAAGAGGTATGGGACTAAAATCCCGGATGAATAAGGATAGCCATGAGTCTATTTAAAAATGAACAAAGATATGAAAATATTTGTTGAAAGGCTTGTCAATCCAGGATGTGTGAAGAAAAATGTACTCATAGAAGTGGCCGAGGGCCAGGTGATCTCAGTCAGGCCCCAGGCTGAATGTATGCCGGAGGGTGGTGATATTGATCTGAGAAACAGTACGGTTATACCTGGGCTAGTTGACATTCATATCCACGGTGCAGCAGGTGATTATTTTACGACTGGTGAGATTGAGAAGGCATCCAGCTATTTAGCAAGCCGGGGCACGACTTCTTTTCTGGCTACATCTTATCCCTGTGACCGACGTACTTATTTAGAGGGCATCCGCAAGTTACGGCAGAAAGTGAAAGAGCAAAACAAGAATGGGGCGAAGATGCTGGGCATTCATCTTGAGGGACCGTTCCTGAACCCAAAATATGGCGCTCAAAAGCCGGAGTACTGTTGGCCGGCAGAAAAAGAAAATGTTGAAGCATTGCTGTCAGAGGCAGGCGAAGCGTTGAAGTTGGTTTCTCTTTCTCCAGAACTGCCCGGGGCAGTTGAGGCAGTGCGAATGTTTAACGAAAAAGGTATCATCGCTTGTGCAGCACATACTGAGGCAGATGTAGAGCAAATGCAGGCGGTTTATGACTGCGGGCTGCGCCACACCACTCATATATTAAATGCAATAGAAGCACCCCCTCATACTATTAATGGGGTGAGAAGGGCCGGTTGTGTTGAGTTTACCTTGGCCTCGGAGGATATGACCGCCGATGTAATGGTAGATTCTAAGGCCATACATGTAGAAGATGAATGGCTAAAGATTCTTTTCAAATGTCTGGGGACAAAACGCGCAGCCTTATTATCAGATGCCATGCCACTGGCCGGCCTCTCAGCCGGGTTATATCCTATAGTGGACGGCAGAAAGATTGCATTAGTTGCCGGCGAGGATGTAGTTAGATTGACTAACGGTGAATTAGCTGGAAGCGTCATGATGATGCTGGATACCGTCAAGAACCTTATGGACAGGCTCGGTCTGAAATTGGAGGAGGCGATAGAATGTGCTACCCTTACTCCGGCAAGAGTCATAGGAGTAGATAATTTCAAAGGCAGTATAGAAATGGGAAAAGACGCGGACATGGTAGCGCTTGATGAGAAAAGGCAGGTTCTATTGACTATGATTGAAGGAAGGGTAGTTTATCAGGCGGAAGAACTGATGAGGAGAAATCGAGATGTCTAAGATAACCGCAGATAAGACCTTAAAGATATGGGAGTTTGCTACACAACACCTGGTAGCTGGTGTATCGGCCTCTACCAGAGTCAACAAGGCTCTGGGCCGTCCATTCATTGCTCTCCATGGAGAAGGCTCGCGCCTATGGGATGTGGATGGAAACGAATTGATTGACCTATGCACCTCGCACGGGGGGTCAATCCTGGGACACCGACATCCTAAGATAGTAGCAGCAGTGGAGAAGGCTCTTGAGATGGGCATCCTCTGTTCATACGAGACCGAGTATCAGGGGAGACTAGCTGCTAAAATTTGTGAAATGGTGCCGGCGGCCGAGTTATGCCGTTTCACCTGTTCCGGAACCGAGGCCACCATGCATGCTATCCGTTTGGCTCGAACTATAACTGGAAAAGAAAAGATACTCAAATTTGAAGGTCATTTTCATGGCTATCACGATTATGTTCATTTTACCTGGGGTCCGTCACTGGATAAACTATTCTCAGTAGATGAATCACCCACTATCCCGGAATCTGCAGGTGTCCCGGAAGGGATGACCAGGTATTGTGTGGTAGCGCCTTTTAATAACCTAATTGCTCTGGAAAAGGCAATAAAAAATCACAAAAATGAACTGGCTGTAGTGATATGTGAACCGATTAATTATAATGCTGGATGCATTATACCTGACAGGGAATACATGCAGGCCATGCGCCAGCTCTGCACAGATAACGGTATACTTTTGATTTACGATGAAGTCTTATCTGCATTTCGCATGGGAACCGACTGTGGTTAGGGATACCTGGGTATTACACCAGATCTATGCACTATTGGCAAATGCGTGGCTGGAGGGACACCTTTAAGTGTCTTTGCCGGCAAGAAAGAATATATGGAGCAAGTTAGCCCCTTAGGTAAATCAGCGCACAGTGGGACCTATACTGGTCACCTTATTCCGGTTATGGCGGCTATTGCCTGCTTGGAAGAGATAAGTTCGCCAAACTTTTATGAGCATATCTACAGCCTGGCTGATAGACTATACGGAGGTTTAAGGCAGTTGCTTGAAAAACACAAGATAAAGGCGATGGTACAGGGTCTGGGAGCCAGGTTTGGTCTGTATTTCGGGATAGACAAAGAGGTTCGGCACTACCGGGACGCAGCGCAGGCGGATAAAAAGATGCTTCTAAAATTTTTGAAGTTGGCGTATGAACACGGGGTATATTTTCACGATTACCAGGGTCATCCCTGCCATCACGGTTTTTCATCAGCCCATACCCTGAAAGATATGAACGAAGTTCTAGATAGGTTAAATAGTGTATTTATGGAATTAGCGAGAAGCATATAAATGAGGAGAATAATATAGAAATGGCTTATATCCACGAGAGAAATCATGGATGCCGGATATCGGCTGATTATACCTACCGGGGATTGAAAACTGTAATTATGGAAAACGAGAAGCTGCGCATTGGAAGGGATATGCCCTATTCTGGGTCCAGGGTTCCTATCTGCCCGTAATATCGGTACTATTGATCGAAACATTGTACATTTTAAACACCGCGATGGAGCTGATGTCATAGTGATTGCCACGTCTGATATGTACGGGGCATTTGGAGTATTGCAATTGTGTGGTACTTCTGGATACGCGCAAACTGCTATGTCCGACACCTTTTTTGCGTTCAAGGCTCAATTAGATAGCTTTATCCAATATTTACGCACAGGTATTCGGCCGTTCCCGTTTACTGAGACTCAGGAATTAATGAAAATGTTAATTGCCGGCATCAAGAGCCGAGAAAAAGATGGTCGTGAAGTCATGTTAACCAAAATTTTCGTTTACTGAACCAGATGTAAGTTAAAAAGAAAGGGGAAAATAATGAAAATGCGACATAGTAAAGTATTACAGAAACTTCGTGCAGGTGAAATCGTGAGTTGTTTTAAATTAAACTTAGCTTGCGCTCGTGCAGTGGAAATTGCAGCGATGTTTGGTTTTGATTGCCTTTGGACCGATATGGAGCATAGCCCTAATGATTGGTCTGTGATAGAGAAGCAGATCTGGGCGGCTAAGACTCAAAATGTTGACATCATGGTGCGAGTGGCTAGAGGTGGATATAGTGATTATATCAAACCGTTGGAGTTAGATGCTTCGGGTATTGTAGTACCTCATATTATGAGTCTAGAGGATGCAAAGAATGTGGTTAGGATGACGAGGTTTTATCCTATAGGTCGTCGTCCTATTGATGGTGGTAACGCGGATGGTGCCTATTGCAATATTGATTTTGTCGAATACCTCAAGCAGTCAAACGAGCAGAAATTTATTGTTGTGCAAATAGAGGATCCTGAGCCATTGGATGATTTGGAAGCTATTGCATCTTTAGATGGTATTGACATAATCTTTTTTGGACCTGGAGATTTTAGTCAGGGTATTGGCGTGCCTGGGGTATTGGATCATCCCAAGATAGTAGAGACGCGGGAGCGTATACCCGAAATTGCTGCAGCACATGGAAAGTTTGCTGGTACTATTGGGGGACTAGATAATCTGGACGAACTTATTAGGATGGGATATCGGTTTATCAGCATTGGTGCTGATGTGATTGGTTTGAGCCAATATTGCAGGGATTTGGTGGCTGAATTCCGAAAGCGGCAGATGGTGGGGAATGCCTTTTGATTCCCTTGATGAGGGTAAAAGACTGGTTGAGAAAGGTGCGCGTTTTCTCACACACGGGGCAGATTTGATAGCCATAAAAGATGGTTTTCTCCGCTACCGAAGGACATTTGAACAACTGGGAATAAGATGAATAAGTTAGAAGAGCACGAGGTGAATAACAGATGAATTCCAGGGAGAGAGTTCTTAAAACATTAAATCGCGAGAAGGCAGACCGAGTACCGATAGATCTTGGTTCAACTGGGGCACAGCATCCTGATATTGATGAGTATGAACCTGAGGTGATTAGTGATGAGGATCTTGAGTATCTACGTCAAAGGTCAATAGAGTTATACAACAATACAGATAAGGCTATCATCGGCGGGTTCTACCCCGGAGAATTATTCTTTGGGTTTGGATTAGGAGGTTTTGAAGACTGGATGTGCACGCTCCTAACCAAAAGGGAATATGTAAAGGCGCTTTTTGATAAAACAGTTGAGGCATGGCTTTCCAATATTAAGCTCTATAAAGAAGCAGTGGACAATAGAATAGCGGCTGTGGTCTTCACTGATGATTTCGGCACACAAAAAGGTGAATTCTTGTCAAAGGAGTTGTTTATAGGTTTAATTAAGCCCTATTACAAACGGATATTTGATTGGATTCATTCTAACACAAATTGGAAGATATTTTTTCATTCCTGTGGGTCTATCTATAATTTTATCCTCGATATGATAGAGATGGGTGTGGATATCCTGAATCCCATTCAATGTTCTGCTGCCAATATGGAACCACAAAAATTAAAAGACGAGTTTGGAGATAGAATCATTTTCTGGGGAGGAGGGGTTGATACTCAACATGTATTACCATTTACCCCCCTTCAGAAAGTAAAAGAACAGGTGAAGGAACGATTGAAGATATTCGGTAAAGATGGCGGTTATGTGTTTGGGGCTATTCATAATATTCAGCATGGCACACCTGCGGAGAATATTATAGCTATGTTTGACACTGCTATTGAATATGGGCAGTATTGAGACATGGAGGTTTAGTTATGGAGGTCAGGAAAAGTTTGTGGGAGAAGCAGGTATTAGAGAGCAAGAGATATTCTATAAAAGTGAGTGCGCTAACATCTCCCGAAGAAATAGTCAGGTTTAAGAAAGAAACCCAGAGGGGATAATTTAATATTAGGCAGAAATAGTGATCTGTGCAGTGGTAATGACAAAAATGAATACAAAATGGAGAGATTGAGGGGAATAGCCTCCAATTGTTGCAAGAATAACCGGAATAGAGGAAAAAGAGGAAGTTAGAATCATAGTCAAGCCGGGAAGGAATTCTGCAGGGAAGGCTTCTTCTAAAATCCAGGAAATCTGGTTGTGGGTTAATTATACAGGAGGAGATAGAAAGTGATGAGAAGCATAGGAATATTATTAACTGATCTCATCAGCAAAAGTCGTTCAAAAAATTGTGGCGTTTCTATAGGACATGAAAGCAGTGAATTTTGAGAATGCTGAGATTTAAGATATGAAATGGGATATCGTTCTTTATGAAGGGGTGAAAAAGGAGAAGAACCTGAGCCTCTTTCTTAATACCTCGGCTCAAAAAGCGATAATGAAAGGCAAAAAATCAGCCCGGCCGGGTTCTGGCGCGATCAGCCCGAGCCGTTTGTTAAAGCGTACAGCAAAACAATTATGCTTGGGCGTATGGGTGATGAAAAAAAAGAGATTAAAGGAGTTGCATTGAAAGTCTCTCTGAGGTAAGATAACCAAAGAGGGAGGAAAAGGAAAATGCAAAGAGGATCCTATTATATGCTACGGCGATGCCTGGTTCCTTGGCGGGCTGAGGAGATAATTGCAGAACTTGAGCAATACTGCCCTAAAAATAAAATAGACGAGGTAGCCTGGACCATTGAAGGAGAGGAGTTTAATAAGGGGCTTTCTACGTTAGAGTCGATTAAAAACCATCTCCCATGGATAGAAAAGGCGAAAGACCGATTGGCAATTTTGGGGGTTAAAACTTCTATTTATGCCTGGGCTACATTAAACCATGCTGACCGTGGTAGAGATGGCTCTACTCTCTTCCCGGATATACAATGGATGGTTGATTGCACCGGAGCAACTGCCCGTTTCTGTGCCTGTCCTCTTTCTCCTGCCTGGCAAGAGTATATTGTTAAGGCATATCAGCTTTATGCATCTATTGAGCCTGAGATACTATGGATTGATGATGATTTTCGCATGTTTAACCACTCGCCGGTCACCTTTGGTTGTTTCTGTCCTATTCACTTGAAGGTATTTTCTGAACGTGTTGGTCGTAAGATATCCCGCGAGGAGCTGGTAGAGAATATTTTAGCTCCTGGGAAACCTCATGCGGACCGTTCTCTCTGGTTAAATTTTCTTGGCGATACAATGGTAGAGGTGGCCGGGATGTTAGAGAAGGCTGTTCACAATGTTAGCCCTAAAACCCGTCTTGGTCTGATGACCAGCCATCCCTGGGACCATTCTCTTGAAGGTCGTAACTGGGATAGACTTTTAAAGGCATTAGCCGGTCCCTACCAACCAGTTATCCGACCTACTGCGGGTAGCTATAATGAGGCGTCTAGCGAAGGCATTCATTCGGGTGCAGATGTCCTGCGGAGAACTATCTTCTGCTTGCCTGAAGAGACACGCATCTGCCCTGAAATAGAAAACTGGACCTATACCCGGTTCTCTAAGTCAGCCAGGTTTACCAGATTGCAGATAGGTTTAGCCCAAGCTATGAAGGTTGCGGATGTTACCTTGGGTATTTATGACCATATGGGGACACCAATGGATTTTGAACCTGCCTACGGGAGGATGCTTCAAGAGTCAAAGCCTTTCTTTGATGCTCTGGCATCCTGGTGTTTACCAGGTGGAAAGGAACGCGGGGTGGGTGTTATTCATCATCCCCGGGCAAGTGATTATGTCCACACAGCGGGAGGCAAAGATTTTAGAGAACTTTATCCCCATGATGATGGCTGGCAGATACCTATCCAGGCTTGTGGCATACCAGTAACTTTTGAATCCTCTGAGGTGATGGCTATAACCGGGCAGGTGCTACGTGCCTTCAAAAAGGAGGATATTATATCCTTACTTTCAAAGGGAATCCTTCTGGATGGTTCTGCTTTAGAGGTTCTCATAGAAGAAGGTTATGGAGAATACCTGGGGGTAAGCGTCAAAAGATGGTTGGTTAACTGGGATGTGCCTCTTGCTGCTGAGAAGATAACAGATAGAGAATTTTCTAAAGATAAAGAGGTCTATATAACTTTATCAAATTTAACCACTACTCAAAGATTGGTTGAGCTCATTCCGGCAAAGGAAGCGAAGGTAATATCTGTCTTTATTAACCAGTATAATCATGAAGTTATGCCGGGCATGGCACTCTTTAAAAATAGACTGGGTGGCCGTATAGCAATATACCCATTTGACTTAAGTGATAAGTGTGGAAGAAGCTTTCTTAACTGGCACCGTAAGGCTCAACTTTCTACAGTTATCAAATGGTTGGGAGGATATATACCTCTCTTTGTTGAAGGTGGAGCGCAGATGTTACCTTTACGTTTAGATTATAGAGAATATACCTTTGTGGCGATAGCCAATCTCAGTTCTGATACCTGGGAGAGTGTTACTATCACTATTGATGAAAGAGAAGGTATTTTTGGAAAGATTGAAATGATAACTGATAAAGGAGAGTTGGTAAAAGCTCCTATATCTGAGCAGGTAAGAGAAAAAGGGATGCTTAAGGTAAAATTTGCTACTAAATTAGAGAATCTGGAATTAGCTTCATTTCTTTTTTTTAAAAACAAATGAATATCAGATGGGGAATAATTGGTTGTGGAAGACTGGCGATGAATAGGATTATACCGGCAATGAAGAAATAGTCAGGTTTAAGAAAGAAACCAGGAGGGGATAATTTAATATTAGGTAGAATATTGCCTACGAATACTCTCGCTTAATGCCTATTCTGCTCAACGTTTACAACCAAAATGATGAGGACCAAATTACGAAATTGGCTAGTAGCAGCGAAGTTCCGTGATGAGGGCTTCCACTAACTGTGCTTCTTTCACCTTCCTTATCACTTCTCCCTTCCTGAAGAGGACTCCGAAGCCTCTCCCACCGGCGATGCCGATGTCAGCCTGCTTGGCTTCACCGGGGCCGTTGACCACACATCCCATGATGGCAATCTTAAGGGATAGGACTTGGCGGTGGAGGTCTGGGAGTTGAGAGTCGGGCCTGGTCGCGAGAGTAGTAGCCAGGTGGGAAAGTTTCCTTTCCGCTTCTTTTACAATCTTGACTAAATTAATCTGGCAGCGGCCACAGGTAGGGCAGGAGATGATAGTTGGCCCGCGTTTACGAAGGCCGAGCGATTTCAATATCTCATATCCAGCTTTAACTTCCTCCCTTGGATTACCAGTCAAAGACACTCGGATGGTATCTCCAATTCCTTCCCAGAGCAGAATTCCTAAGCCAACGGCGGAGCGAATGGAGCCAGTTCGAGGAGGACCAGCCGCGGTTATCCCTAGATGGAAAGGATAACGGCACCGCTTAGCCATCAGCCGATAGGCTTCTATAGTAGTGGGAACTTCAGATGCCTTTAAGGAAATTATTATGTCGTGAAAATTTAGGTCCTCAAAGAGCCTGATGTAATCACAGGCGCTCTCGACCATGGCTCTTGCTAAACTATAATGCCTAACTCGTGACTGGTAAATGGGAGCAAGGGAGCCAGAATTCACCCCAATTCTTATGGGGACATTTTTCTCTTTTGCTGCCTTAACCACCGTCTTTATCTTCCTCTTGTCCCTGATATTGCCCGGGTTAAGACGCAGTCCGTCCACTCCCTCTTCAATAGCCGCTAAGGCCAGGCGGTAATCAAAATGGATATCAGCTATGAGGGGAATGTTAATCTGAGACTTAATCTTTCTCAGGCAGCTGGCTGCTTCCCTATCCGGGACAGCTACTCTGATAATCTCACAGC
>JAUWHM010000114.1 GCA_030605915.1 Nitrospirota bacterium
AATAATAATTTAAGGAAAAAGCTGAGCCAAGAACTTAAGCCTGGAACCCGCATAGTTTCCTACTACTGGACTTTTTATGGTTGGAGACCTAAAAAGGTGGATAGAAAATTCGGGGTGTATCTCTATGAAATTGGCAGTGAAACTGACACCTGAATCGGGAGCTTCGGTATTGATTTTTGGGTTATTCCGAACAAAAATGATCGAACGCACTTGACACCAGTTTCTCACCCGATATACTACAACTGAATCTAATTTATTAAACTTAAGTCTAATAAATTAGACAAATCTATGACTAGCCATTTATATTCAATATTTACTGAAACCAACACTTTAAAGATTCTGGGATATGTTATAGAAAATCCTGGCAGGGAATTTATTGAGAAGGAAATCCAAAAAGCAACCGGCATCAGCAAAGCAGGAGTTAATTTAGCCTTAAGGAGGCTGGCTCAAAAGAGGCTCGTTGAAAGGAAACGAAGAGGAAGGATGTATTTTTACACAAGCCAAGTTAACAATCCTCTTATTAAACAGTTAAAGATTCTCAAGAATATGGCTCGATTATCGCCTTTGGTAAAAAAACTAAAAGATCTAAGCCAAAAAATAATTCTTTTTGGCAGTTGGAGCAGGGGAGAGAATCTAAAAGACAGCGACATCGACCTTTGTCTCCTCACCAACTCAGCCGAAGAAGTTCAGCAAATTGTAAAAAAAAGTAGCCTGAGGAATAAACTCCAGCTAATCATCCGAACTCCCACAGGTTTTGCTGAGCTAGAAAAGAAAGACCCTGTCTTCTTTAAAGAAATAGACAGGGGCATAGTACTCTTTTTTAAAGAAAGCTATGAATCCTGAGTTTGAAAAGTGTTTGAAAAGAGGGAAAATCAGGGTTTTTTCAAGAGGAAAAGCTCTGGTTGATAAAGAGATGCGCACGGCCTGCTCTGATTTAGAGGAGGCTCAAGAGAGCTTCAGAAGGGTTAAATACAAATGGTCAACTGTCCAGTCCTACTATTCAATGTTTCACAGCGCAAGGGCTCTCGTTTATAACAAAAATTATCGCGAAAGAAGCCACTACTGTTTAATAGTGGCCCTGAAAGCTCTTTACGTGCAGACTGAACAACTGAGCTTCTCCTTAGTTGAGGCTTTACAAAAAGGCAAAACTTTAAGAGAACAGGGAGATTACTACGGTGATTTTTCTAAAACCACCGCTTATGAACTTCTGCAAAGTACTGAAGAATTTCTCAATAAAGCAAGTGAAATTTTGAAACAGAGAACATAAACTCCTTCCAAAATCTTTCCCTGGAGTCTGTCAAGGGCTTGACAGATGAAAATATTTTATTATAATAAATTTGACAATTAAAAATATTGTTTTATAATAAATTTTAATATGTCAAATATTTTGAAGCGCGATGGAGGGTTAAGATGGGAGAAGAGATCAAAGGACATGTTAACCAGCTGATTGCTCTCCTACCGGACCTGGCAAAGGCCTTCCGTACAGATGAACCTCAGGAAGTTCTCCATATGGATATAAGCTTTCCTGAGATCTTTGTTCTTAGAGAGCTCTCTTCAAAGGAGGAGCCCACCATGTCAGAGTTAGGTAGAAGCATTTCTATGGATCTAAGCACTCTCACTCGTACGGTGGATAAATTGGTAAAAAAAGAGTTCGTGGCTCGAAAGCGTGATCCAGAGGATAGGCGAATGGTAAGAGTAGCTCTAACAGCTAAGGGGCGAAGGATAATCAGTAGGTTCGAGGAGGCGAGAAAGAAACACATAGAATCTATCCTAAGGCAAATGACTTCTCAGGAGAGAAAGGATCTCTTAAACATATTTAAGACCCTCCATGCGAGAATTTACGGGAAGGCAGAATAAGAGTCCGTTCATGAGAAAGCGTTTGTAAGGAGTGAAGGAAAGGGGCCAGAGGTCATGAAAAAGGAGGAATTAAAAAGGATGCGTAATTACAAGGCAGGGAAGTGGAGTATATTCCTTCTCTCATCAATTTTGTGCCTGATTTCCTTCCCTGGTTGGGGTAGAGCAGATGCTCTTACCTTGGATGAGGCTGTGAGAGTAGCCCTGGCTAATAATAGAGAAATACTTGTAGCCATGGAAAAGATCAAGGAGGCGAGACAGAGGGTAAGAGAGGCTAAGGCGGGATACCTTCCTACCGTAGATCTGAGTGGTACCTATACCCGCCTGAGCGAAGTCCCTTCGATGAGTATCCCTGATTATGGCAGCATCGAGGTGGGGAAGGCGGATAATTACATGTCCAAGCTTACCTTCAGTCAGCCGCTTTACACCAGCGGTTCTCTAAACTATGCCAACAAAGGGGCGAGTCTATACTACCAGAAATCAGAGGAGGACCTAAGGAATGTCCAGAGTAAGGTTACTCTTGAGGTCAAAAAGGCTTTCTATACTTATCTCCTAGCGGAAGAAAATGTGGAGGTAACCGAGGCGGCCCTAGACCAGTCCAGAAGGCATCTAGCGATAGTGGAAGGTCTCTTCAAGGTGGGGGTAGTTTCCAAGTTCGATCTCTTGAGAACTCGGGTGGAGGTAGCCAATCTGAAGCCGGATTTGATCCAGGCGAGGAATAACTTACGTTTATCCCGGGAGAGCCTGGCTAATCTGCTCTCTCTTTCCTCGACTTCCCTGAAATTGGAAGGCGAACTCTCCTTCGAACCGCTAAAAATAAGTTTAGAAGTAGCTATAGCTAGGGCTTTAAAGGAGAGAAGCGATCTAAAGAACTTAAAACTCCAGAAAGAGATGTCGGAGGTAGCTGTCAAGCTGACTGAGGTTCAGAATAGACCTCGTCTAGCTCTGATAGGAAACTATCAGTATCAGAACCCCTCAGGCGGAGAAGATGAATGGGGAGAGGACTGGAATCTTAATCTGGTGTTGTCTATACCCCTCTTCGATGGATGGGCAAATCGGGCAAGAGTTGCCCAAAGAAGATCCCAGATTAAGCAAATTGACCTCTCTCTTCGCGGGCTCGAGGCCGGAATAGACCTGGAAATCAAGAAAGCTTTTTGGGATCTGGAGGCGTCTGAGGAAAGAATCTATGCTCAGGAAAAGAACATTGAGCAGGCAGAGGAGGCTCTTTCCATTGCCGACGTTCGTTACAAAAGCGGAGCCATTACCAATCTGGAAGTTCTGGATGCTCAACTGGCCCTAACCAGGGTGAGAGTTGGTTATCTCAAGGCTTTATATGATCACAATGTGGCTAGGGCAGAGCTAGAGAAAGCAATGAAATAAAGAAGGAGGTTCTTAATGTACCGTAAAATAGTTTTTGTAGGGATGTTAGCTGTCATGATGTTTTGTCTTCCGGGAATATCCTATTCTCAGGAGAAGAAAGGAATTGTGGCTGCGGTAAAAATTACGGCTGTAAAAAGGGGACAAATCAGCCAAGAACTGTCCCTCACAGCAGATGTAGGTCCTCAAAGTAGCGTGACTATAGTTCCCAAAGTAGGTGGAACCTTGGTGGAGATAAAGGTTAAATTGGGTGATAGGGTGAAGGAGGGAGAAGCTATAGCCAAAATCGAGAGCAGAGAGTTTTTGTTAGGAGTAAAGCAGGCAGAGGCAGCCTTCAGTGCTGCCCAAACTCAGTGGAACCTGGTAGAGGCCACTGCAGAGACTGAATTCTTGGGTAATCTACAGCAGGTTGAGGCTGCTCTCAAGATGGCCCAGGCAAACCTTGACAAGATAAGAAAAGGAGCCAGGGAAGAAGAAATAGAGAGGGTAGATGCGGCTTATCAACAGGCTCTGGCAAATGCGCAGACTACGGAGAAAGATCTAAATCGAGCCAGGGACAATTATGAAAAGGGAGCTATCTCCGATCAGCAATTTGACAGGGCACAGCTTCAATTCAAAGTGGCTCAGGCCGGGCTCGAATCAGCCAAAGCCAATTTGGATTTAATAAAGAAAGGAGCCAGGGAAGAAGATATAAAGGTGGTAGAGGCACAGGTAGAACAGACTCAAGCCAGCCTAAAGAGCCTGGAAAGTCTTAAGAAAGCAAAAAGCTGGGAGGCAAAAATAAAGGGTGTTCAAGCTCAAGCTGAACAGGCTGAAGTTGCTCTGGGGTTGGCTAAAATTCGTCTGGAAGATTGTACTATAAAAGCTCCCATTTCTGGAATCATTAGCAAGCGCTTTGTTGATGCGGGAGCAATGGTTGGTCCTACCCAACCTCTGGTGAGTATTGTAGATATAGACACAGTAAAGCTCTTAACCCATGTGAGTGATGAGGACATTGACCTGGTGAAATTAACTCAGAGGGTAGGCGTAAAAGTGGACACCTATTTGGATAAAGTCTTCGAGGTAAAGGAGATTAACATTAGCCCGGTTATGGACCCCTTAAGCAGAAAAATAGAGGTGGCAATAAAGGTCTCCAATCCCGACTATCTCATGAAACCGGGGATGTTCCCCAGGGTGAGACTACTGGTTCAGCGCGATAATGCCCTTCTTGTTCCACAGAGTGCTCTAGTGGAGAAGGACGGGCAAAAAGAGGTTTTCGTGGTTCGGAACGGGACGGTTCACCTTAGGAAGGTCAGGGCTGGTTTGGAAACAGACGACTTGGTAGAAGTACTGAGTGGGCTTGATGAGGGAGATCTAGTGGTCGTTGCCGGCCCCTCGGACCTCAAGGATGGGGATAAGGTACGAATTCAGGAAGGGGATGAAGAATGAGCCTTTCCCGCATAGCTATCAGACGGCCTATAGCTACTTTTATGGTCTTCCTGGCCGTTTTGGTCCTGGGAGGATTCTCGCTAACGAGAATAGCTATTGACCTTTACCCTGATATTACGTTCCCGGTCATTATGGTGATGACGAACTATGAGGGAGCAGCTCCTCTTGAGGTGGAAAAGATGGTCACCGAGCCCCTGGAGAAGATGGTAAGCACCGTTAATAACATCAAGGAGGTAAGCTCGGTCTCATCCGATGGTAACTCAGTGATCATTATGAACTTTGACTGGGGTACTAATATGGATGAGGCAGCTAACGATGTGCGGGAAAACATTTCCTTGGTTAAGGGAGGGTTGCCCGAGGGAGCGGACGATCCGCTCACCTTTAAGTTTGACCCCTCTCTGATGCCCCTTATGGTACTGAGCCTGTCTGGTGATCAGGATCTGGTGCAGCTCCGTCACCTGGCCGATGAGGATATCAGATATGAGCTCGAGCAGCTGGAGGGGGTGGCTTCCGTCGAGGTTGCGGGAGGAAAAGAGAGGGAGATTCAGGTCCAGGTAGATCGCAGTCGACTGGCCTCGGTAGGGTTGTCTTTGACTCAACTCGCCGGTACCCTTCGGGCTGAGAACCTCAATCTTCCTGGAGGCTACCTTGAGAGCGGTGAGAAAGAGTTCTTCGTTAGGACTATGGGTGAGTTCACTCAGGTTTCTCAAATAGAGAAGGTAGTCATAGCTACCAAAGGGGGAGTGCCTATATATTTCGGAGACGTGGCCCAGGTTAAGGATACCTTCAAGGAGCGGCGAAGTGAGGTCCGGATCAATGGGAAACAGGGTATCATCCTAGTCGTACGTAAGCAGTCGGGAACTAACACGGTCAGAGTTGCCGATGGGGTTCATGAGAAACTCACTCAAATAGAAAAGGATTTGCCCCAGGATGTAGAGGTAGGGACCGTCTTTGATACCTCGTCGTTTATCAAGGATTCTATCTTTCAGCTTGAGCAAGTGGCTATTCTCGGAGCTATAATAGCTATTATCATTATCTTCCTCTTCCTGGCCAATATCCCCAGCAGCCTCATCATCTTCACCGCTATCCCCCTTTCCATCATGGTGGCCTTTATCCTTATGCATGTCACTCACCTTACCCTGAATATCATGACCTTGGGTGGATTAGCCCTGGGGGTGGGGATGCTGGTGGACAGTGCCATCGTTGTTTTGGAGAATATTTTTCGTCACCGGGAGGAGGGAAAGTCAATTGAGGAAGCGGCTGTGGTAGGTAGTGATGAGGTAGGAATGGCTATCACTGCCTCTATCCTGACCACTCTGGTAGTTTTTCTTTCCCTGCTCTTCACTACGGGCATTGCCAGTATTTTCTTTAAGCACCTGGCCTACACGGTGGCATTCGCTCTTTTATCCTCCCTTTTTGTGGCCTTGACCCTCATTCCCGTGCTATGTTCCAAATACCTTTCCATAAAGTCGCATCGGACAGGTGAAGAAAAGAAAGGTTCTTCCAGAGGAAGGTTTAGCTATGCGGAGGAGCGGTACCAGATGGTGCTAAGCTGGGTTCTGGGACACCGAAAAACAGTCATCATCAGTTCGGTTGGAATCCTCGTCGCCAGTCTTCTTCTGGTACCCCGCATAGGAACAAGGTTTTTCCCCGAGACGGACGAAGGAAGATTCTCTGTAGATGTGGAGATGCCCGTAGGTACCAGATTGGCCTTAACTGATGAGATTAGCAGGGAGGTCGAAGAGAAACTCAGAGAAAATACTCCAGAATTGGAGAGTCTTCTGGCTCAGGTAGGTGCTGCTGGTGGAATGATGGGTTTCGGCGGCGGCGGATCTCATAAATCTTCTCTGACAGTTAAGCTGGTGGATCTATCCCAGAGAGAGCGTTCTACCAGGGAGATTGTGGACAGTCTTCGTGGGAAACTCAAGGTAGGTGAGGCTACGGTGAGGTTCGGCGGGGGGGATCCCGGCGAACAGATGCTATTTGGTGGAAGTCCCATTGCTCTGGACATAAAAGGTTATGACTTAACCCAGGGGAAAAGACTAGCTCAAGAGGTCTTTGATTCAATAGGGAAGGTGAAGGGAGTGGTGGAGCCAAGGATGAGCCTTGAGGAAGGACAGCCAGAGCTTCAGGTAAGGATTGACAGAGATAAAGCCTCATCCCTGGGTCTTAACTTCTCCCAAATAGCTCAGACAATCCGCACTGCCAATGCCGGCACTGTAGCCTCCTGGTTCCGTGAGGGTGGGGATGAGTACAACATTCTGGTGAGGCTGCAGGCTGAAGATCGGGAGAGTCCAGCTGATCTCGGAAAAATCTTCATCGCCTCCCCCTTGGGTAGACAGATATCCCTTGATAGCGTAGCCCGGATTGAAGAGGGACTTGGTCCGGCACAAATTGAGAGGAAGGAACAGCAGCGAGTCATTACCGTTTCCGGAGGGATCAAGGGAAGAGATCTGGGTAGTATAACCGGGGACATAAAGGAGGCTCTGGCTGACATCAGAATACCTGAGGGCTTCTTGGTGGAATTCGGTGGTGAACAGCAGGAGATGGCGGAATCCTTTCGCAGTCTTTTCTTTGCTCTCATCTTAGCCGTTGTGCTTGTTTACATGGTTATGGCCTCTCAATTTGAGTCTTTACGCTATCCTTTTGTGATTATGCTGGCCCTGCCCTTTGCCGCTATAGGGGTTATCTTAGTGTTGTTTTTGAGCGGGACTGTGTTCACAATCGTCGTCTACATGGGGCTTATTATGTTGGCTGGGATCGTTGTAAATAACGGTATTGTTATGATAAGTTATATCAACATTCTAAGGGAAAGGGGTCTCACGCTATCTGAAGCTGTAAGGCTGGGGGCGAGGAGAAGACTTCGTCCTATTTTGATGACCACTTTTACCACTGTTTTTGCCTTGCTGCCTATGGCCTTAGGTCTTGGTGCGGGAGCGGAGATGTGGGCCCCTATGGCCAGGACGGTGATAGGCGGCCTTTTGAGTTCATTCATCTTCACCCTTGTCTTAGTTCCCACCCTCTACACCATTTTGGCCGGAAAGAAAAAATAAAAGCCTATCTAAGAATTTTTTTCCAACCCGCCCCGAGATACTTCCACGTCAAGCCATTCAATCAGGTAACCGAAGCTGGGGTCATTCTGCCATTGAAAATGTAACTTTTTGCCTCAAGTTGAGGAGTCTGTTTTTTGGAGGGTGAAGCTTCTCTTTCTTTATTTTTCTCCTCATACACCTTGAAA
>JAUWHM010000110.1 GCA_030605915.1 Nitrospirota bacterium
GTCCTCCTCATAGAGGGAAACTATCTTCAGTTTGCTACGGCGGAGACCTCTCTATTAGGATTTCTCTGCCAGGCATCTGGAATTGCTACCAAGGCCGCTCGCTGTAAGAAGGCTGCCGGAGATAAAACAGTGATCAGCTTCGGAGCCAGGAGAATGCACCCGGCTTTGGCTCCCATGATTGAGCGCAATGCTTTCATTGGTGGCTGCGACGGAGTGTCTGTTATTAAGAGCGCCGAGCTCATTGGTGAGGAACCAATCGGGACAATGCCTCATTCCCTCGTCATTTTAGTGGGAGATTCAGTAGAAGCCTTCAAGCTCTTTCATGAGATTGTATCACCAAAGGTGAAGAGGGTGGCTTTGGTCGATACTCTCATCGATGAGAAATTCGAGTCCATCCGGGCAGCCGAGGCCATGGGAAAGAAACTATTTGCTGTTCGGCTGGATACCCCTGGTTCGCGCAAGGGAGATATGAAAGAGATACTGGAAGAGGTCAGGTGGGAACTGGATCTGAGGGGATTTAAGGACATCAAACTCTTCGTTAGTGGGGGGGTAGATGAATATGAGATAGCCGAGCTTAATTCAGTGGCCGATGCTTATGGAGTGGGCACCTCCATTAGCAATGCTCCGGTAATTAACTTATCCCTGGATATAGTTGAGGTAGAGGGTAAGCCCTTGGCCAAGCGCGGGAAGAAGTCGGGAGGGAAGCAGGTTCTTCGCTGCCAGAAATGTTTTAAGACTTTCATCCTTCCTCAGGCGCAGAAGAAGAATAAGTGTCAATGTCAGGGCAAACTTCTCCCCCTTCTTAAGCCTTTAATTGAGGATGGGAAAGTGGTTAGAAAACTTCCTCGCCCGCAGGTTATACGAAAATACGTACTTAATCAGTTGGAAAGAGTGGAACTGATGCTGTAGGTGACTAAGCTCTTTCAGGGTTGGCTGATATATTTTAGAGTTGCCCCTCAGCTCCATCCTCTCCCCTGAGCGGGAGAGGGAAGGGTGAGGGGGTAATTTACAGTATAGGAAAGTATAAAACTTTCCTTACTACTAAAAATTCCTTTCCTATACAGCAAAAAAGTTATGACGAACGAAGTGAGGAATTTTCTTGTTATGCAGAAAAAGCTTAAGAATCTGGAAAGCATACTGAGGGAAATGGAAAGTCTCCTCGTTGCCTTCTCCGGAGGTGTAGATAGCACCTTTTTAGTCAAGGTAGCTCACCAGGTTCTCGGGGACAAAATTCTGGCGGTCACCGCCACTTCTCCCACTTATCCTGTCTCCGAGCTAAGAGAAGCCAAACGACTGGCCAGTCAGATGGGAATTGAACACCTGGTCATTGATTCCGGGGAACTCGAGAACGAAGATTTTCTCAAGAATTCACCCCGGCGTTGCTATTTCTGTAAGAAGGAGCTAATGTCTAAGTTAGTAAATTTGGCCAAGGAGAAGGGAATAAGATGGATAGCCGATGGCAGCAACTGCGATGACGAGAATGATTTTCGACCGGGGAGAGAAGCATCTAAGGAGATGGGAATAAGAAGCCCTCTCTTAGAGGCCAATCTCACTAAGAGCGATATTCGAGAACTCTCCCGAAAGATGGGACTGCCTACCTGGGATAAACCGGCGGACGCTTGCCTTGCTTCCCGCTTTCCCTATGGGGAAAGAATTACCCCTGAGAAACTGAGAAAAGTGGATAAAGCGGAAGAGTTTTTAAGAAAGCTTGGCTTCAGGCAAGTCCGGCTCCGCCATCACGATAGCCTGGCCCGCATTGAGGTGGATAGGGGAAAGATAGCTCTCCTCTTAGATAAGGAGAGGCGAGAAAAAATCATTAACCATCTTAAGAGTCTTGGCTACCATTATGTCACTGTTGATTTAGAAGGTTATCGAACGGGCAGCTTCAATGAGCCCCTTAACTGGCACGCCCGGTCCGATTCGAACGGACGACCTACGGATTCGAAGTCCTAACTGGGACACATCGTTAAGTCCTTACAGTATAATGCAATAGCCTGGAGTGTAAGCACTTACAGCGATTTTCTATCTGTCCGAATCTGTCCCAATTTACCCGATTTCACCCCTCTCATGGACACTATCTGGACACCAGATTTAACCCCACCATCCAGTCTACATTGTTCTTGCTTTCTCCAACAAAGCCAAAAAATGTGCTTGACAAATATGCATGAATGATGCATAATAATACACATAGGATTGCATATGACTGGAGGTGGTGGCGATGAGAACAACGTTGAACATTGAAGACAAGCTGATTGAGAAAGCCTCGAGGTTGACGGGTGTCAAAGAAAAGACCTCTCTGGTCAGACTTGGCTTGGAAGCCCTGATCGGCTGGGAAAGCAGCAGAAGGCTGGCGAAGCTTGGAGCGACTGAGAAGAGACTGAGAGCAATACGTCGCAGAAGACCAGGGGGCAGATTACATGGTTCTCGTTGATACTTCTGTGTGGGTGTCTCACCTACGAGAAGGCAATCCACGGCTGGTGTCGCTGTTGAATGACGGTGATGTAGTATCTCACCCTTTCATCATTGGAGAGCTCGCATGCGGGAATCTCAGGAATAGGTCCGAGATACTGTCGTTGTTGCACTCATTGCCCGTAGTGGATCAAGCCGAGCACCAAGAAGTGCTGCAATTCCTGGAGAGCAATGATTTGATGGGAAGGGGGATTGGGTATGTTGACGTACATCTGCTTGCCTCGGCTGTTCTGTTTGGGGTTCCGATCTGGACTCTTGACAGGAAACTTCGGGTGGCCTCGTCAAAGCTGGGCGTGTGTCACGGTCGATAATCAGGAAGATAACCAGTCGATGGAGTTGACCTTCAATAGCTTGCGCTCATTGAAGGCAACTCATCTCTATCGTTAAGAGTCCCGCCCACAATCCCAGTTGATAATTCCCGAAAAGGCAGGTTTCCACTGCCTTTTTCCACTGCCTTTTTCATGGAGGGAACAGTTCTTGGCAAAGTTGGAGCAAAGAGGTATAATTGCGCTGGTGGAAGGAGGTGGAGAGAAGTGACTAAGCGTGAGTTACGCACACATATTAAATCTTTGCCGGGGGTGATCCCGCCAAAACACAAGCCTAAGTCTAACAAGGTTACTCCAATAAAAGCAAAGTTTAATAATGGCAAGAAATTTTCGGTATCTTCAGTCCTTGATAGATAATATGTATGGAAGCTACCCCTTCTTAACTCTATCCGCCAATGTCAATAATGTTGGCGGTTTTTTGTTGCTCAGTTAACGATATTAGCACTTGGACTGGTATGGATGCACAAATTCAATAGGTTAGTTTAGCACGCCCGGTCCGATTCGAACGGACGACCTACGGATTCGAAGTCCGGCGCTCTATCCAGCTGAGCTACGGGCGCAAGTGTAATACTTATAATTTAATTATATCACAGAACTTCTTACACTTCCACTATGAAAAAAGCAAAAAAGCAAAGGCACGATTTTCATTTTTGGAGTTATTCATTTTGGTTGGAAATGTTGCGTGTTTTCCTTGCAGTATAGGAAAGTATAAACGTACTTTCCTTACTACTACACTAAAGTGCTCCCCTAAAGGGAGTGAAAATTCCTATACAGTAAGAAAAAGTTATGCGGTGAAACAGCACTGCCCCAAAGGGGCTGTATGACGAACGATCCTAAAGGACTGCAAAAAGCCTGAGTGAGGAATTTTCTTGTATTTACCCAATATTTATGCTAAAAATAGGAGGGGTTAGACTAAGGAGGCAAGAAGATGGTAGATAGAACTAAAGGATAGACTGAAGCTAAAATTAGTGAAGCAATAATCAAGTTTGAAAAAGTATAAAATTCCTGCTGATATGATTGTGGTTATACATTTTCTCCAGATATTGTTTATGGAGGATATTTAGATGAAGAGAGGTTTAAAGAGAGAACTTACTCTTTTGGATGTCTTTTGCGTGGCAACTGGAGCAATGATTAGTTCAGGGTTATTTATTCTACCAGGATTAGCTTTTGCCAAGGCAGGTCCGGCAATAATCTTATCTTATATTCTGGCATCTATCCTGTGCATTCCTACAGCTCTGAGTAAAGCAGAATTAACTACAGCTATGCCCAAGGCGGGAGGGGATTATTTTTATATAATGAGAGGTTTTGGTCCGCTTTTAGGAACAGTGGCTGGTTTTAGTTCCTGGTTCTCTTTGAGCTTAAAAGGAGCATTTGCTCTTATAGGTATGGGAGCTTATTTAAGCATAATAGCTGATATCCCTTTAAATATCATTGCCCTGTTTTGCTGTTTATTTTTTATCGCCCTGAATTTAATAGGCATAAAAGAAGCAGGAAGATTTCAGGTGTTTTTGGTTTTAGGGCTTTTAGGGATACTTTTGGTCTATATTGTTTGGGGCTCAAAAACAGTTAATCCCTTGAATTTTTCACCATTCTTTTCTAAAGGATTAGGTTCTGTTTTTGCTACAGCAAGTTTTGTTTTTATCTCCTACGGAGGTTTGACTAAAGTGGCTGCCTTAGCTGAGGAGACAAAAAATCCGGGCAGAAACTTACCCCTGGGTATGATTCTTTCTCTTGTGGTAACCTCTGTTTTTTATGCTTTAGTTATTTTTGTAACTGTTGGGGTTTTAAATCCTGAAAGCCTAAAAGGAAGTCTTACGCCAATCTCAGACGGAGCAGGAGTCTTTGGAGGCAATGTTTTGAAAATAATAATAAGCATAGGCGCATTTTTAGCCTTTATCTCCACAGCAAATTCAGGGATTATGACTGCCTCAAGGTATCCTTTAGGGATGAGTAGAGATAAACTGTTACCCGCCGGTTTTAAAAAAATAAGTTCCAGGTTGGAGACTCCTTATATCGCTATTCTTTTTACCGGCTCTTTTATGATTTGCGCTATTTTGTTTTTAAGGTTGGAATTATTAGTCAAGATGGCCTCCAGCATCTTAATCTTACTTTATATCTTTGCTAATTTAACTGTTATTTTATTTAGAGAGAGCAAAATCTTAAGTTACAGGCCAAAATTTCATGCTCCTTTTTATCCTTCCCTACAGATATTGGGGATATTGGCCGGGGGATTCCTTTTGATTGAGATGGGAACATTTATTGTTTTTCTGACTGCAATTTTTCTTTTATTAGGATTTATCTGGTATAAAATCTATGTACAAAAAAGAGCCAGTCAACAGTCAGCCCTCATATATGTTTTAGAAAGACTGGTAGCCAAGGATAAAGAGTTAACTTCAGACAATCTTCTCACCGAACTGAAGGATATCGTTGTTCAGAGAGATGAAATCATAGAAGATAGATTTCATAAACTCATTGAGGAAAGCAAAATTTTAGATATCGGGGAGCCGATTAAAATGAAAGATTTCTTTAAAGAAGTATCTCTCATTTTAGGAGAAGAGTTAAATTTACCTCCTCAGGAGTTATCTGAGAAATTTTTAGAGAGAGAAAAAGAATCCAGTACATTGATAAGGAAAGGTCTGGCCATTCCTCACATTGTTGTTGAAGGGAAAAATACTTTTAAAATCCTTTTAGTGAGAGCAAAAACAGGGATTATTTTCCCTGAGGATAAACTGGCCCATATTATATTTGTGCTTGTAGGTTCATCTGATGAGCGCAATCTGCACTTAAAGGTTTTAGCCGCTATAGCTCAGATTACGCAGGATCCTGAATTTGATAAAAAGTGGCTTGAGACAACAAATAAAGAAGAGTTAAAAAATATTATCCTCTTAGCTGAGAGAAGGAGAGGTTGACAGGGAGAGTAAAGTCGAGGCCTAGAGATAAAATATCTTCAGGAATATCATAGCTTATGACGAGCTACGGGTGTAGGAACTTACCTAATCTCTCTTCCCTGGAAAAGGAGCATGGCTCCCGCAAGAGCAATAGTGGTATAAATGATACCATATAAAAGGCTTCTCATGAGGTAATCCACCGGGATGGGAGTTCCCACAACAGTTGCTCCCGAGACATTGAAGTTCTCTAAATTTGGAACAGCAGTATAGAATATCTTTCCTGCTAACCTTATGAGGAGACCTTTGTCCTGGAAAAATTTAATGAGGTAGTTAGATAAGTGACCGAGGACGAAGATAAAGGAGCAGAGGACTATGTTAAGAACTAACCCGGCCCGGGTGGATACCCCCACGGAAATGGCGGTTAGAACCATGACCTGAATATAGATCAAAAACAGGGTAGGCAAGATGGCCAGGTCCAGTCTCTTCTCAACCTGCCAGAGGGTGAGGAGGAATATTAAGGTAAGGACGATGGTTGCCAGCAAGGTGCTATAGATAATACCTAAGAATTTCCCCAGGATGAACTCACCTCTGGCGACTGGCTTGGAAAGGATGGTCATTATCGTTTTCTTATCCATCTCCTCAGCAATGACATTGGAGGCACTGAGGAGGGCTATTAGCAGGCAGCAGATAGTTATCGTGGCAAACCCCATATCCTTTATCATCTTTATCTCTTCCCCGAAGGCAAAGAAGACGACGTAAGGTGAACCGAGGATGAGCGCTAAGCTGGTCACCAGAAGAATGTAGAAGATTGGTTGTCTGGCTGATTGCTTATAGGCATTCTTAGCTACGGCTATAATCCTCATTTATTCTTTCCTCTCAGAAATCTTCTTCTTCCAGTAATGGTAGGCATCCCGGGAGATGTTATCCTGAGGAAATTTCTCCCTGTTATATTTCCACTGGGCTAAGGCTTTTTCCTCATAAAGGTCCCTCTCGGCGAGTTGTCCCTCCTCCTCTGCCCGGATAGCTAATTTCTCATAGCCATGGGCGATCATTCTTTCTACATAAGAGGGATAGTGTTCCTTCTCGGCTGTCTTCCTGAACCAGCTAATGGCTAATTTCAGGTTATTCTTGCCTTGCTTCTTCAACTGCTGGTAGTAATAGGGTTCGGCCTCACATTTATGAAAGTATATCCAGCCTAATTCAAAGTAAAGGCGCCAGTCCTTTGGATTTCTCTTAATTCCTTTTTCTAAAAGGGAGATTCCCTTTTGAATCCAGGTCCATTTTTCTTGCAGGGTCTCGCAGTCATGGGAGATGTTGTAAGCCATGTTCCAGGCACTATAGGCCCAGACTTGAAGAAAATGGGGTTGTAAATCTAATATCAGCTTATAGAGACTGACTAACTCAAAAAACTTTCCTTCCTGTTGAAGATTCATCGCTCTTACCCAGAGGATGTCTACCGCAATTCCCCGAAAGCCCGCCAGGAGCAGGGTTCCCCAGACATCACTGGGAGTGGTAGCCTCGAAGATGTTCGTCTCCACAAGGTTCTTCTCTACCCGCAATCGATTTATTCCTGCCTGGAGAGGAACCAGGAGAAGAAATAAGATGACTATAAGTAGGAGAAGCGGAATCTGTCTCTTTGACATCGTCTCATTTAAACTGTCTGAATCGGAAGATAAGACAGGCGACCGTGAAAGCCGCTAACGCATATATGGACATATAGAGAAATGTGTCCCTCACTACCCGAAGGGGAATATCTACCCCGGCAATGATGGAGGAGGAGACCTCAAATCTCTGAAGGTCAGGGAAAAGTTCGGTGAACCAGTGCAAGAAAAATTTAAATAGATTAGTCGACCATTGACTTTCCCCATGAACCATTGGACCATGGCCATGAGGAACGGTCATAAGCCCGGTAGTCACTATCGTCTTAACCACTCCCTTCAAGAAATTTACCATGTGTCCGGCCAAAAAGGTGAAAAGACCTAAGCTGACACTGACTAAAGAGGAGAGGAAGGTAGAGCCCATGACAGTAACGACAATGATGAGGATAAATTCAAATAAGAGGAGGAGAGAGGCTTTCAGGAAATTAAGGTCAAAGTTTCCTGGTGAGGCTAAAATCCTCAAGGCTTCCTTCTCAACTCCAATGGCATAATCCGGGTTAATCCTACTAATCTCAATCTGAAGCCTGCCTTTATCATCTATTAATCTGCGGTCAAATCTAAATTGAGTTGGTTTATCGTCTTCAACTACTATCTTCCCGGTTTCAGCTTCTCCATTGTTAGATATACATAAAACCTTTAGCTCAGTCCTTCGAGCTCCCCCCTTTGCTGCAGTGCTTATTACCCGGAAAATTGCTTCTGCCTTTCCCTCCTGCAGCAAACTTTTCCTCTTTAAACCTTGCCAGTGCCAGATG
>JAUWHM010000106.1 GCA_030605915.1 Nitrospirota bacterium
CTGTTTTCTTTTTCCCAAGAAGCTGACACTGCTCTTCTCCTTTATCTCCTCCCTCTTCACCTTTATCCCCTCATCTATACCCAGGTGAAGGTCAAACTTTTCCTGAGAGGCAATGGTGTCTAAACGAGATGTTCCCACGAAGTTCTCACCTAAGAAGACATTCACTCTTCCAGCTAAGAAGGGATAGTCCTTCTCATTAGTGAGGGATGCTTTCAGGTAAGCATAGGGGGATATCTTGGGAGTAGTAACATACTCAAACTCAGCCGGGAGACTCTCCAGTGCAATCGTCGTCTTATGAGGCTGATTATCAGCCGGCATATTTTCTTTTTTCTGAATCTGGAAGTTGACCGAAGTGCCTACCTCTACCGGGACAGCGGTAACTATCTCGGCAGGTTTTTCCACCTTTATCCCTCTGAGCTTTCCTCCCACCACGATGCCCTCCGTGTAGCCATAACTCTCTTTAAGCTCTTCCCTTGTTCTACCTCTTAATTTTCTCCTCACTTCCTTCCTTGGCCTCAGATGCCATGGTCTTATATCCGGCATTCTGGCTCCAACGGCGGGCTTGGCCGTGGACAGAGTTAACTGAACATCCTTCCAGTCCTCTCCTGTCTTCTGCCTCACCTGGCCATAGTAGGTAAGGTCAACTTTTTTCGTATCCTCAAAGGCGCGGGCATCATAAAGTGGCCTCCAGCCTGCTCCTGGAATTACATAGAAGAGGTCTAAGTTAAGACTACCTGCTTTCTTCACCTCAAGAGCCACAGTGACGGATTTCTCCTCCAGGCGCTGCCTTGACCTGATTTGCTTCAGCTCTTTCTCTATTACCCTTATCTTATCTTTGAGCTCCCGCCTCTGTATCTCTAATTCTTGTTGCTCCCGAGCCGTTCCCTTCAGACCTTCCCCTAAGAATCCAAGGATTCTTTCCCACTCCTCCGCCTTGGGCTCTCTGGTCACTATCTCTTTGGAGAGCTGGTCAGCCGAATAGACTTTTATGGATTGGAGAAACTCCCGCTGAGACTTGATAGCTTCCATCTTATCGGTTATGGACCGGTCGTCGTCCCTTAAATCCTGCAGTTTCTCCTCGAGCTGTCGCACCTTCTCCCGTGGCGTCTTCTTCAGGAAAGTTTTCTTCATCTCCAGTCCCAGAAGACGGCAGGTGGCTGTTCCCTTTCCAGAACTGCGGATGGACTCATCCAGGATGGCTCCAGGTAGATGCCCGAAGACCACCTCATAGCCTCCGGGTTTAAGGTCTAAGGGAACGTTGCGGGTCACCAGGGCTCTATCCCGGTAGACTGTGACTGCGGTTATCCTTGAATCCGCCTCAATCACTTGAGCCGCCCAGACTCCTTCTACCATTAACACAATTCCCAGAATACAAAATACCAGTTTCCTCATAGCTATGCTCTCCTCTTCATTTGTTTTTCCCTGAATTTAATCTTGGCTTCCTCAAAATCTGCCTCGCTAAAATTGACCTTTCCCTACACATCAGAATACTACTATATCATATTCCATCTGTCAATTTAAAAATTCCTCAGTTGCCAAAATTTTTTTGTGCCTTTTACTTATTGTCGGGACTCAGGAACTTTCGCTTAGGGAACTGTAATCCCTCAGTTTCAGGTGGTAGGGAGGGGGACAGGCGGAGGGAACTTCCGATTTTTCTGGCTATTTTGAACTAAATGTGGTATAGTTATAACAGAGGGAAGGATACATGCAGGAGGAGAAGATAGTATCCACTAACCGAAGAGCAAGGCATGATTACCAGATTCTGGAGACCTGCGAGGCAGGTATGGTCCTGCGGGGGACCGAGGTGAAGTCACTTCGGCAGGGCCAGGCCAATCTCAAAGACAGCTTTGCTCGAATTGAAGGAGAGGAAGTATTTCTCCATAACTTACATATAAGCCCCTATGAATTTGGAGAGCTGACTGCCCAGAATCCTACCAGGACTCGTAAGCTCCTCTTGCATAAGCAGGAGATTAGAAGGCTATTAGGTAAGACGGCCCAGCGGGGGCTAACGCTCATCCCTTTGAAACTTTATTTTAAGAAAGGTCTGGCTAAGGTGGAGCTGGCCTTAGCTAAGGGGAAGAGGCTATACGATAAGCGCCAGGTGCTTAAGCGCAAGGAAGCAGAGAGGGAAGTAGCCCGAGCACTGCGAGGAAAGAATCATTGAAGAAAGGGGGCGAATAGGGTTCGACCGGGGCAAGAGAAGGAGAAGCTGCATGCCGAGGTTGTCAGGTGGCCTCGCAAAAAACCTGACAAAATATTAAGTGCAAACACACAGTTTGCCTACGCTAGCTAAATAAAGCTGGCACATCCTTCCGACCTTGCCTGTGGGAAGGAGAGGATGCCGGGTAGCAGGCTGGTCCCGTTCCTTGCTTGAGGGAACGGGATGAGAATCTATTAAGCTATGCCTCTTCTGGATCCAGCCTATTGGAGCTAAAAGGGGTGAAAATTAAAGAGTGGGCTAAGCATGTAGATGCTTCTTCAAGTTCTACCTTGGGACAGGGGTTCGATTCCCCTCGCCTCCATTTATTTTGAAGATGAAAAGCCTCCCCAAAATTTTTATCCTCTTTTTTTTGCTCTTTGTCCTGATTGGGCCAGCATCAGCAGCAGAGAAGCTGCAAAGAGTTAAAAGAATTCGATTCTATTCCCATCGGGGATTTACCCGCGTGGTGCTAGATGTCCAAAGGGACTTACGTTACAGTTCAAGGCGACCTTCTTCAGACCAGATTCTGGTGGAGTTTCCTCAAGCGAAGCTCGATCCGGCAAAATGCACAGTTAATATAAATGATGGTCTGGTGAAAGGAGCGAAGGGAGAGCAAATTGGAAAATCGGCTAAAATCATCATTCAACTCCAGCAGCCTAATCTCAAGTATGCTATCTTCTCCCTGCGCCGTCCTCCTCGTTTAGTAATTGATGTAAGTAGAGCCCGAGCCGGAGCAAAGGGTGGGACAGCGGTTGAGGAGAAGGGACTAAAGATCAAGACAATCATTATAGATCCAGGTCATGGAGGAAAAGACCCGGGGGCAGTGGGAAGGAGAGGGTTGAAAGAGAAAGATGTCACGCTTGACATTGCCAGGAGGCTGAAGAGAAACCTCGACCGGGATGGAAGACTTAAGGTGTATCTTACTAGAACCCGTGACCAGTTCCTCCCTTTAAGAAAGAGGTCCTCTTTTGCTAACCAGAAGAAGGGGGACCTCTTCATCAGCATTCACGCCAACGCCGCCTACAGCCGGAGAATTAGCGGATTTGAGACTTTTTATCTCTGCGAGGCGGTAGATGATACTGCCCGGGCGGTAGCGGCCAGGGAGAACTCGGTCCTTCGGTTAGAAAGCTCAAAGAATCCACAAAGTATGGGGAGCGATTTAGAAGTCATTCTCTGGGAACTTAAATACACTGAGTTTAGAACGCAGAGCCGGGAGCTGGCCCAGTTAGTCCAGAAGAATCTTGACCGGCGGTTTAAAATGAGAAACCGGGGAGTTAAGACGGCTCCTTTCTATGTCCTGAGGAAAGTGGACATGCCTTCTGTTTTAGTGGAGGTCGGTTTTATTTCTAATTTAGGGGATGAGGCAATGCTCGCCAGTAAAAGCCATCGGGAAAAGATGGCCCAGGCTTTGGCAGAGAGTATTATCTCCTACAGGAGAAAGTATGAGAGGGAGAAGGGATTTACCAGGTGAAGAAACCAATCGGGATATTTGATTCGGGGGTGGGAGGACTGACCGTTGTCAAGGAGATTTTCAGGCAGTTGCCCAGCGAGAACATCGTCTATTTTGGAGATACGGCCCGGGTTCCTTATGGAATTAAATCAGACAAACTGGTAACCAAATTTTCCCTTCAGAATACCAGGTTTCTGTCTACCTTTGATATTAAGTTGCTGGTGGTAGCCTGTAATACTGCTTCAGCCGTTAGTTTAGATGCCCTCAGGCAGAAATTCTCTTTCCCCATTATTGGGGTCATCGAGCCGGGGGCCAGAGCCGCTCTTCGGGGAAGCAAAAATAAGGGGATCGGGATAATCGGGACGGAAGCCACCATAGCCAGTGTGTCTTATGAGAAGTTTATAGCAGAAATCGACCCTTCTGCCCGGACTTTCAGTCAAGCCTGTCCTCTCTTCGTCCCCCTGGTGGAGGAGGGATGGCTACAGGGAGAAATAACTTCTGCCGTGGTCAAGAAGTATTTAGAACCTTTGAAAAGGCAGTCAGTAGACACGCTTATCTTAGGGTGCACCCATTACCCACTGCTCAAGTCGCTTTTAGAGAGGGAAATGGGGAAGGGAGTTACCCTCATCGATTCGGCTGAGGAGGTAGTGGCAAAGGTAGGGGAAGTTCTTGGGGATAAGAGGCTGCGCAGGTCGGGCGAGGAGTCTCCCTTTCGGAGATATTATGTTAGTGATATTCCCACCAGATTTGTCAGGATAGGCAGGAGATTCTTAGGAGAGGATATCTCTCCAGTAGAACAGGTGGAGATTGAGAAATATTAGGGCTAAGACTGAAACTTCATGCGGGTTAACTGGGAGGGAAGAATTATATGTATGAGGTAACCATAGAGACTTCCTTCAGCGCGGCTCACCGGCTGCGCCATTACCGGGGTAAGTGCGAGAACCTGCACGGGCATAACTGGAAGGTAGCCGTATCTGTGGTTTCAGATAAGCTGAATAAGAGCGGTATGGTCATTGATTTCCAGGAGTTGAAGGAGCTAACCTGGAAGGTGTTAAAAAAATTGGACCATCAGTACCTAAACGATTTGCCCGACTTCAAAGAACTTAATCCAACCAGCGAGAATATAGCTAAGTTTTTATACGCCAAGCTTAAGGGGCCAGTGGAGAAACGGGGAGCCCGGCTTCATCGGATAAAGGTCTGGGAGAGCGAAGGTTCATCGGTTGGCTATGAGAAAGATAGAAGCTAAGGAAATCACTGAGGCAGTAGCCCGGCTTTGCCTGAAAGCAAATTTTAATTTAAGACCTGATGTTGTCCTAGCTTTGAAGGAAGCTCTTGGAAAAGAGGATTCCCCCCGGGCAAAAGATATCATCAGAACCCTCTTGAAAAATGCCTCTATTTCCAAGAAGGAGGGATTACCTCTTTGCCAGGATACCGGGATGGTGACTGTCTTCCTGAAGATAGGTCAGGGAGTGAGAATTGTGGGAGGAGATTTAAGAGAAGCGGTTAATGAGGGAGTGAGAAGGGCCTACCGGGAAGGATATTTGCGAAAGTCGGTGGTAGATGACCCTCTTATTCGTAAGAATACCAGAGATAATACGCCCGCCGTTATTCATCCCGAGATTGTTCCCGGAGATAAGTTAAAGGTAACTGTTCTCCCGAAGGGCTTCGGGGCGGAAAACATAAGTGCTTTGGCTATGCTTAAACCCTCTGAAGGAAAGGAAGGAGTTAAGAAATTCGTAATGGACACGGTGCGCAGGCACGGGGCTAATGGTTGTCCTCCCTTAATTATTGGCATAGGATTAGGAGGGACAATGGAGAAGGCCGCCCTCTTAGCTAAAGAGGCCATACTTCGTCCCCTGGGAAGCCATCACCGGAAAAGACACATTGCCATTTTAGAGAAAGAACTTCTAAGAGAGATTAATAAATTGGGGATCGGCCCCCAGGGATTGGGGGGGGAGACTACTGTCCTGGGAGTGAAGGTTGAAGTCTATCCAACCCACATAGCCGGCCTGCCGGTAGCAGTGAACATCTCCTGTCATGCTTTGAGGCAGGCAAGCACCGTATTATGAAAATCAAAAACCAAAAACAGAAAGTTTAAATGTAATAGAACCATATGGAAATGTCAAAAGAGCAGAAGATCCAGGCCCCGCTAAGCGAGGCGCAAGCAAAGAAGCTGCGGGTGGGAGATAAGGTCTTAATAAGCGGGACCCTGTACACTGCCAGGGACGAAGCTCACCGGAGGTTAGTCCAGGCTATTGGCAGAGGCAGTAAGTTACCCATACCAATTAAGGATCAAATAATCTATTACACTGGCCCCACTCCCGCCCCTCCTGGAAGAGTGATAGGTTCCTGTGGCCCAACTACCAGCCTCAGGATGGATAGCTTCACCCCTAAGCTTTTGAAAAACGGACTTAGAGGAATGATTGGGAAGGGGCATAGGTCCAGCCAGGTTATCCAGGCTATTAAAGATTTCTCCGCTGTTTATTTTATTGCCGTCGGAGGAGCAGGTGCCCTTCTGTCTAAATGCGTTCGAGAAGCCAAGGTGGTTGCTTACCGTGACCTGGGCCCTGAGGCAATCTATCAGGTAATGGTAGTCGATTTTCCAGCCTGGGTAGCCATCGATTCAAAGGGGAAGAACATTCTGCGACAATGAATTTCAGAGCACCTTTCTCAAAAACTGGCCAGTATGTTAAAATGTTAAAAAAATTGCCAAAGTGCTTGGTTATATTGCAAGACCTGACCTTCATAAGTGACCCCGATTATGACCCCTAAAATATCTTGCCCGGATTCAAGACATTATTAGGATCAAATAGTCTTTTTATCCCCTTCATTAACTTGATTTGTATTGAGTCAATAAATTTAGGCAGATATTCCATTTTTACCAGCCCTATGCCATGTTCTCCAGAGACCATTCCTCCAAACCTTTTAGCTGCTTCATGCAGCTCTGCTCGGACAACCGGATATTTATCTTTCCATCCTTCTATCTCTATTTCATCTAATTTCCCATCTGTTATTCCAACCTTCATAATATGAGTGTGAACGTTACCATCTCCTGCGTGGCCATAATTAGGTAACCACATGCTGTGTTTTTCTGAGATTTCATGCACTCTGGATACATACTGTGCTATTTTGGCTGGTGGCACAGTGATGTCCAATATTTCAATAAGACCTTTTTTTATAGCCGAATAGATGTTACTTCTTATTTCCAGAACATCCCGTTGCCTCTTTGGAGTGTCAGCAATAGAAAGTTCATCTACACTTTTTATAGCGGCGCCATGTTTTAGGCAAATATCACCTATGGTTTCAAATACTGAAAATACCTCTTCATCACTTGCGCCATCAACTATTATCATTAGATAGGCTTTAGCTTTAATAGGCCAGTTTTTACCCAGTAGTTCTTCTGTAGGAGGAATAACATCATGTTCAATGAATTCAACTGCCATAGGAATTACTTTATTGCGAATTTCAGGTACCGTCTCTATAGCTCTGTCTAAACTGTCATAGGGCACAATAAGTGTATACATAGCCTGTGGCTTTGGTAAAAGATTTATTACTACTTTAGTTACCACACCTAAGGTTCCTTCAGAACCTATTATGAGGTTTAATAGACTATACCCGCTACTCTGCTTCATATATTTGCCACCTGTGGTTACAATTTCTCCTTGCGGTAGAACAACCTCTAATCCTTTAATATAATTCCTTATCCCTCCATATTTTACCGCCCTTGCCCCACTGGCATTAGTGTTGACCAGGCCACCAAATTGAGCTCCTTCCTCACCAGGATGGGGAGGGAAGAAAAGTTGAGCTTCTTCCACCTTGCCATAAAAGTCAGTTAATGTTAGACCAGCTTCTACCACCGCCATCATGTTTTCTTTATCTATCTCCAAAACACTATTCATTTCTTCAAGAGATAGAACTACTCCTCCGTATAATGGGATACAGCCGCCACATAAACCAGTCCCCCCACCCCGCGGTGTAACAGGAATCTTCTCCAGGTTAGCCAATTTTAAGATTTGGGATATTTCTTCGGTGCTCTTTGGTTGGACCACTACCTCAGGAATCTTCCTTATTGAGGGATCTGCAAATTCATCACCGGCGTAATCCCGCATTCTTTCCGGGTCACAAATTATCCTCCCTTCTACAATCTCTTCTAACCTTTTCATAACTTGTCCGTCAACTCTCTTATACATGCTAGCAAAGCAGCACTGTTTCACCGTGTTTCGCTCCTTTTCTTCTAGCAAGAACATAGAGCCCATTGGGAATAACTGCTATTTTGGCATCCTTTCCATACTCTTTTATTGATTCTTCAATTCCTGCCTCCATGCTTTCTATGGGTTGGAGATGACATTTTCTTATCTCATCAGCCGTTAAGCCAGTAGAATAAAGCTTTACCTTGCGATCTTGACTTTTTTCCCATTTAAATTCCCATCAAAAAATGAATTTCAGAGCACCTTTCGCAGGAACTGGCCAGTATAAGAATGGCGGTGGCGGGCAATCTCCTCAGGAGTGCCCGAGGCGATCACCTCTCCTCCTCTCTCCCCTCCCTCCGGTCCAAGGTCAATCACATAATCGGCCATCTTGATGATATCTAAGTTGTGCTCGATGACCAAGACGCTGTTCCCAGCATCCCTCAGGCGGAAGAGGACACCCAGCAGCTTCTCTATATCGGCAAAGTGAAGCCCGGTGGTTGGCTCATCAAGGATATAGAGAGTTCGGCCCGTTCCCCTTCGGGAGAGTTCAGTGGCAAGCTTCACCCGCTGAGCTTCTCCCCCTGACACTGTGGGGGCTGATTGGCCTAACTTTATATATCCTAAACCAACCTCCTGAAGCGTCTTCAGCTTCTCCTTAATTTTAGGAATATTCTTAAAGAAATTCAAGGCCTCCTCCACCGTCATATCCAGAACATCGGCGATGTTTCTTCCCTTGTACTTAATTTGCAGGGTCTCCCGGCTATAGCGCTTCCCCTTACATACCTCGCAACGAATATAGATATCAGGAAGAAAATGCATCTCAATCCGGCGCGTTCCATCTCCCTGGCAGGCCTGGCATCTTCCTCCCTTGACATTGAAGCTGAATCGCCCTGGCCGATATCCCCGCATCCTGGCTTCCGGAACCTGGGAAAACAGGTCTCGAATATAGGTGAAGACTCCCGTATAGGTGGCTGGATTGGAACGAGGAGTCCGCCCGATGGGAGCTTGATCAATAACGATTACCTTATTTAGATTTCCCACTCCCTCAATACGGTCGTGTTTACCCGCTCTCATCCTGGCCCGGTGTAAGATTTTAGCTAAGGCTTTATACAATATTTCCTCAACCAAAGTTGATTTCCCTGAGCCAGAGACACCCGTGACACAGGTGAGGATTCCTAAGGGTATTTTAACATTTAGGTTCTTTAAGTTATTTTCCCTGGCCCCCTTAATCTCTAAGAATCGTCCGGTTAAGGGGCGCCTACTTGGGGGCACCTCAATCTTTAATTTTCCCTTCAAATACTGCCCGGTAAGAGAGTCAGAGCAATCAGTGATTTCCTTAAGCGTTCCAGAAGCTACCACCCGGCCTCCCTCATTTCCAGCTCCCGGACCCAGATCAATAATGTGGTCAGCCGTCCTGATGGTGGCCTCATCGTGCTCAATCACTAAGACGGTGTTTCCCAAATCCCGCAGGCGAACCAGGGTGTCCAGCAGCCGACGATTGTCCCGCTGGTGAAGCCCGATGCTTGGCTCATCCAAGATATAGAGGACTCCCATCAATTTAGAGCCAATCTGAGTAGCTAAACGGATTCTCTCTGCTTCCCCGACGGAGAGGGTTGCCGTGGTCCGCTCCAGAGTTAAATAATTCAGGCCAACATCTACCAAGAAATGAAGCCGCTCCCTTATCTCCTTTATTACCTCCCGGCCGATCTTCTCCTTCTCTCCGGAAAGTCTCAGACGGGCAAAGAACTTCCTGACCTCACCTATTGACATAGCCGTTACCTGAGCAATTGATTTGCGGCCTACCTTCACCGCCAGACTCTCCCGCCGAAGCCTCGTTCCCTGACAGGTAGAGCACTCTTCCCCTGTCTCCATCTTCATGCCTAAACCATCACATTCTTTGCAGGCCCCATAGGGACTGTTAAAGGAGAAGAGCCTGGGGCTAATTTCCTCATAAGAGAGACCACAGTTAGGGCAGGAGAACTCGCCACTGAACAGGACTTCACCACCTTTACCTCCACCTTTTGACTGATGATGAATCAGAACCAAGCCTGAGCTAAGTTTAAGTGTCGTCTCTAAGGAATCAGCTAAGCGGTTTCTAATCCCTAACTTCAGTATCAGCCTGTCTACTACCACTTCAATATTATGCTTATTTTTCTTGTTAAGCCTGATCTCGTCCTCTAAATCATAAAGCTTCCCATCTACCCTCACCCGAACATAGCCGTCTCGGCGAGCTTGCTGGAAAAGCTCAGTGTATTCTCCCTTTCTCCCCCGCACCAGGGGAGCAAGCACTTCCATCCTCGTCCCTGGGGGAAACTCCAATATTCTATCTACCATCTCGGCTACTGTCTGAGGTTCTATCTTCCGGCCACATTTATAGCAGTGGGGAGTGCCGGCTCGGGCGAAGAGCAGTCTCAGGTAGTCATATATCTCCGTCACTGTTCCCACCGTGGAACGGGGACTGGCTGCTGGCTTTTTACTCTCAATGGAGATGGCTGGAGATAAACCTTCAATGTAGTCCACATCCGGCTTTTCCATCTTTTCCAGGAACTGGCGGGCATAGGTAGAAAGAGATTCCAAGTAACGGCGCTCGGCCTCAGCGTAGATGGTATCGAAGGCAAGGGAAGATTTCCCTGAGCCACTCAGGCCAGTGATGACCACTAACTTGTTTCTGGGAATATCCAGGCTAATATTTTTCAGGTTATGCTGCCTGGCTCCCCTGATGATTATCTTCTCCTGGCTCATTTATAATTTGGCCTTGAGAAATGGTATACCTTATTACGGTGGGGCACAACAAAACCTTCCTCGGGCACTTGCCAATCGTCAACCTATATTAAACTATATTGTCAACCACTGGAAAAACTTAAGAAGCAGGAGCAGTGACTCTAGGCTACCTGGGTAAGGGTATCTCAATCTCCATCAAATCCCTGGCTATGATGGTCTCAGGGAAGATTTCCTTAGCCTCTTCTAACAGCGGTTTATCATCGGGGTAGCGGGAGCTCAGGTGAGTTAGAATTAGTTTCTTTACTTTGGCTTCCAGGGCAACCCGAGCGGCCTGAGCCACGGTAGAATGTCCCCTCAATCTTGCCTCTTCTTCCTCATTGCCGCTAAACATCCCATCGTGAACGAGAAGGTCTGCCCCTTGGGAAAGCTCAACGGTGTTCTGGCAGGGTCGAGTATCCAGAGCATAGACCACCTTCCTTCCCCTCCTGGGATTTCCTGAGACATCCTCAGGATGGATAATCCTTCCATCATCTAACTTAATATCCTCACCCCTCTGCAGCTTCCCAAATAGAGGTCCTTCCTCAATCCCAAATGCCCTGGCCTTATCTACCAGGAACTTTCCTGGACGCTGTCTTTCTATTAGAGCATATCCAAAGGTCCGATGGTTATGGTCAAGCGTGGTCGCCTCCACCCAGTACTCCTCCTCTTCACAGACTATTCCCTCAGTCACTTCCTCAATAACTATTTCATATTCACAATAGAACTTGAGATACTTCCGGTTAGCTAATACATAATCCTTTATCCCAACCGGGCCGTAGATAAAGAGCGGCCTCTGGCGAGAGAAGTGTCCCAAGGACATGAGAAGACCAGGCAGGCCCACTAAGTGGTCGCCGTGCAGATGAGAGATGAATACCTTCTCCATCTTACTTATAGACAATTTAGACCTCATCAACTGCATCTGGGTGCCCTCTCCGCAGTCCAGCAGGAATATCTGGCCCTTGCGCTGTATAGCTACCGAGGGCAAATTTCTCCTTAAAGTGGGGATGGCTCCACTTGTCCCTAAGGTGACTACTTTCATTTCTCCCTCTCCACGCTGGCATTGAAAGCCATGCCACTGCGAACGGGATCCACTTTCTTCATGCAAGGCTATTGTATCCTGCATCCCTATATGTGTCAACCCTCTACCAAGAGATTGCTGATTCTTTTTCAACAATCTCAAATTTCTTATTTGACAGGGCATGTAGAATGTGCTATAAATCAGGGTGATATGGGAAAAGAAGCAAAATCAGTGGAAAAGCTGTGAGCGGAGGAAAGGGAATTTCCTAAAAAAAGAACCGAAAGGGGGAGTGAATAAATGGAAACGGTAACTATAAAGCTACAATTTCCAAAACACATTTTCCTTCATTGGGGCAAGTCCAGGGAAGGAATAGAAAAAGATGTGAAGAAAGCCACAGCTCTGGAACTTTTTAGGGATAAAAGGCTCTCCTTTGGTAAAGCATCTGAATTGGCTGGCATGTCTCTTTCCGATTTTATGGATTTAACCCGGGAGCACAAAATTCCCTTGGCAGATTATTCTCCCGAAGAATTAGAAGAGGAAATAAAGACCTCGAAGGTATTAGCTAAGAAACTTAAGAAGGAACTCAAGAAATGATTGTCGTTTCTAACTCTGGCCCGTTAATTAGCTTGGCAAAGATTGGTAAATTCTATATCTTAAAACACATCTTTAAGGGGATTATAATATCAGAGGGAGTTTATGTAGAAGTGGTGGAGGGAGGAAAAGGGAAGCCAGGTGAGAAAGAGACAGAAAAAGCTTTAGGTAAGTGGATTGAAAAAACTAAAGTGAGTGATAACTTAGCGGTTCAAGTTCTTCTATCTGAGTTAAAGAAAGGCGAAGCCGAATCTATTGTGTTGGCCAAAGAGCTCAAGGCTGACCTGATTCTTTTAGATGATAAGACTGCAAGGGATATCGCGGAAGCATCTGGATTGATAGCGAAAGGCACGGTAGGCATTCTTATCATAGCTAAGGAGATGGGTATCATTAAAAATTTCAGGATAGTTATAAATAAACTCAGGGATAAAGGCTTCTATCTTAAAGAAGATACTTATCAAAGGATTTTGAGGGAAACCTAAAAAGTAAAGACAGGCACTCTCGCTTTACCGCAAAAGCACATCGCTCACAGAAGTGAGAGAGATTTACCTTCCTCCCAAGCCCTACCTTCACCTAATCCTTGCAAGAATAGCAGGCTACTACATACCCAAAATCTCTCATACCATATCTGCAAGACCTGGCGAGAGATGGGATAGATTGCTTAGAATTAAATATCCTTTTGGCAATCAAGGCGGAAGGCTATTATCAAGAAGAGCACGGTCAATATAGAAAAGGTAGCTAAAATGGGAAGGAGGCCTATTATCTTGCTCAGATAGGCTAAACCCAGGACGAGTGCAAATCCGAGATAAAAAAACAAAAAGGAGTTTCTCAAGGAGTAGGCTTGTCTGATAGAGAGCGCCAAGAAGGCAATCAGGAAAAAAGACCCCGCTACCAGGACGGATTCATGCCCGGGCATACCACCTTTTAATCTACTCTCCAACCAGCGATAGAGGCAATTGTGGTGGCGCAGAGAACCGCCCAGCCGAAAGAGGAGAAGGAGGATAAGGAGAGAGAAATAGTAGCTGAGGTATTCCGACAGAAAAAGTTTCTTTCGGCTAAATGGTTTTACTATCTCCAGAGGCAGATGTTTATCAGCGAATGATTTGCTGTTTAAGACGATGATGCCGGCGAAAATATGAAATATAAATATAGACATGCTGCCGGGCATCGAGGAAAAAATAATGAGAGAGTAGGTTAAAAGCAAGGGGTTCAAGAAGCAAACGCTATTTCTAAGAACGATGAGCAAGGGTATGAACATTCCCTTCAACCGTCTCCTGTAACGGCACATTTTCAAGATATGTTCAAATTGCCACTTTCTTAGACTGGATGATTGATAACTTCTCCTTGAGGATGCTTATGGTTTCTTGTGCGGGGATGTTAAGACGCTGAGATTCCAGGGTAACCTGTTTGAGCAGTTGTTCCAGCATGGCTCGCCTTTCTTTCTTCTTCAAGATGGAAACGGAAGAACTGATGAAAACTCCTTTGCCCCGGACACGATAGGCTGTCTTCTCCGCCTCAAGCAGGGAATAAGCCTTAGATACGGTCATGGGATTTACCTGAAGAAAGCCCGCTAGCTCCCTGACGGAGGGAAGCCGTTCGTCTTCTTTAAGCACTCCCCCAGCCACAAGGGAATGGATTTGATCCATAATCTGCCGGTAAATGGGCACTCCAGAGGAAGGATTAACATGAAGAGGTAACATCTACATATCCTTTCTTCCATCCTTGTTCAGCCATCTGTATTATCCACCTAATACAAATATACACTATCACAGATTTCTTGTCAAGTCTTTTCCTCATTTTTCTTAATTTTTTTATAAAATTCTTCGGTTGGGTGGTGGCTGCCATAGAGGCAAAGAAATCCTTAACCTACTCTACTCCAAGGAGTTACTTGGTCTGGGGGGGCAAAGAAGAAGGAATTTCTTGCTTCAGGCAGAGAAAGATGATATATTATCCTTTGGTGGAGACAGAAATGATGAGCGAAGTGACGAATTTTCTTGGCTTAGATGTGGGAACACAGGGAGTAAGGGCAATTGTCTCTGATGAGGAAGGGGAAATAATTGCTCAGAGCTGCCGGCCAATAGCTTCCCATTCCGGCAAGAAGTTACCACAGGGATGGGCTGAGCAGGACCCCCTTTCCTGGTGGGAAGGAGTCTCCCTGGCCTTAAAGGAAGTGCTTGCTTCCTTAAAGGAGAAGGGAATCCCCTCCCAGGAGATAAGAGCTATCTCGGTCACCTCCACCTCGGGTACAATCCTCCCTCTGGGAGAGGCGGATGAACCATTGAGGGAAGCAATAATGTATAACGATAGCCGGGCAGTGGAGGAGGCCAGGTTCGCTAATGAAGCTGGAGAGAACTTAACAGCCAAGTTAGGCTACCAATTTAAACCCTCATTTGCCCTATCAAAAATTCTTTGGATAAAAAAGCATGAGCCTAAAATCTATAACCGGACAAAAAGATTCGTCCATGCCACTGATTTTATTGTCGGAAAGCTGACCGGAGACTACTCTACCACCGACACCTCCAATGCCTTGAAGACTGGCTATGACTTAATTGATAAAAGGTGGCCAAGATTTATCTCCCGTGACCTTGAGATTCCTCATGAGCTATTTCCAGAGGTTGTTCCTCCGGGAACCCACATTGGCTCCATCTCCCCAGAGTGTGTCAGAGAGACGGGTCTTTCCCTGAAGACAGCCGTTGTGGCTGGAATGACTGATGGGACAGCCTCCCTAATTTCAACCGGTGCCGCCTCGCCAGGAGAATGGGCAAGCACAGTAGGGACCACTTTAGTGGTGAAAGGCATCTCAGAGAAGCTGATAAAGGATAAGGAGGGCAGAGTCTATTGCCATCTCCATCCAGACGGATTCTGGCTTCCGGGAGGAGCCAGTTCAGTAGGTGGAGAATGTCTGAAGGATAGGTTTGGAAACGAGAACCTGACTGAACTGGATAGACATGTCATGGACAGAGTGCCTACTCATCTGATTATCTATCCCCTGGTCCGAACAGGAGAGAGATTTCCCTTCGTCAATCCCGAGGCAGAAGGTTTCATCATTGGTAGAGCCAGGGATAAATATGAACTTTATGCGGGTTACTTAGAGGGAGTGGGATTGGTGGAAAGATGG
>JAUWHM010000109.1 GCA_030605915.1 Nitrospirota bacterium
GAATGCCAGAATTAACATTACCAAACATATCTTTTTCGTTATTGAGTGCATCCTATTAACTCCAATTCATATGATGAGTCAATCTCGTAAATCGAAACTTGGCCCTGCGTCCCTCAACTTTAGGACAACTCCAATATATCAGATAAGTTTAGACTGGTCAACAAATTTCTGGAACGAATTTCTGGAACGGTCTTCTTGATAAAAGTTTGTGCGTCCTATCTTTTCTCATACGCTTCCCTCACCTGCTCTGGTGCCAGGTTGGAATAAATCTGGGTGGTAGTTAGTTTTCTTGATAATGTCTCTTACTCTTTCCAGATCCCGAGGGGTGTCTACTTCTATGCAGTCATAATTAGTCTCCACCATCTTTATCCGATAGCCATTCTCTAAGACGCGCAGTTGCTCCAATTTCTCTGCTTCCTCTAATTTGCCCATGGGCAGCTTGGAAAATTTGAGGAGGAAACCTTTTCGATAAGCATAGGGGCCAATGTGTTTGTAGAAATAGTTGAAGGTTTCTTGGTCTCTGAGGTAGGGTAGGGGAAGGCGCGAGAAATAGAGAGCAAACCCTTCCTTATCTACTACCACTTTAACTATATTTGGATTGAATAATTCCCGGTAATCTTTTATCCGGTGACAGAGAGCGCTCATATTTATGTCTGGACGGTCAAGGAGGGGCTTAACTAATTGATTGATCATCTGGGGAGGAATCAAGGGAGCATCCCCCTGAATATTGACTACAATGCTCTTGCTGGGCATCTTCAATTTGGAGGCGACCTCAGCTACCCGGTCGGTGCCCGAGTGGTGCAGGGGAGAGGTCATCTTCACTTCCCCTCTAAATCCCCTGACTACTTTATAAATCCTCTTACTATCGGTAGCCACGATTACCTTCTCTAAGACTTTGGCTTTTGTGGCCTGTTGGTGGACTCTCTCTACCATCGTCTTCCCACCGATATCGGCCAGGGCTTTCTTAGGAAGGCGAGTTGAATGGTACCTGACTGGAATAATACCGACCACTTTCATTGTTTTAATAAGGTAGTAGCAAGTTCGGCGTTCCTCATAGCTGCTCCCCGCCTGGCCATGATAACTTTTCTTCCTGCCTCTCCTCGCCGCTTAAGTTCATCCGGGTTTGAGAGAAGCTCAAGCCCCTTCTTTATCAGCTCATTAACATCCCTTAACGGTATTCCTGCTCCTACTTCTTCTAAAAGCTCCTTAGCCTCTAAAAAGTCTCCCATGGAGGACCCGTAGAAGATAACCCTGCCCCAGGCGGCTGGCTCGAGGATATTCTGTCCACCTTTAGGGACGAAACTTCCTCCACAAAAGACTATCGTCCCTAAGCTATAGACCTTGAAAAGGTCCCCAATGGTATCTAAAATAATTATCGGTTGGTCAGTCCGCTTTTTGCCTTCTTTAATTTCACTGAGCTGGATGTAATTATTAAAATGCTCCTTTTTTAGGAGCTCTTTTACCTCCCTGGCCCGTTCAATGTGCCGGGGAGCGATGATAAGGAGCATCTGGGGAAACTTTTCCCGGAATTTTCTGTAAGCTTGAAGCACAGTTTCCTCTTCTCCCCGATGAGTGCTGGCGGCAATAAAGACTTTGTCTTCCTTGCTTATCTTCAGAATCTGCCTCATCTCTATTTCGAAGCGGGGCTCGGTCTGGCTAACTAAGGCGTCATACTTAGAATTACCATTGACAAATACTCGCTCTGGCTTGGCTCCCATGGCCTTAATCCGCTCGGAATCCGTATCTGATATCATGCTCATTAGGTCCAAATTCTCCAATACCTTTCTCCAGAAGAAGCGGGTCTTCAGATAACGGCCATATGACCGCCCGGAGATCCTTCCATTAGTTAGCATCGTCTTAGCTCTTCTGCCCTTAGCCATTCGAAGCAAGTTCGGCCAGAGTTCGGTCTCAGTGGTAATGAAGAGATCCGGTTTGACTTCGCCGAGAACCTTCGCTACTATCCAGGGAAAATCCAGGGGGCAGTAGATATAAGCGGTAGCTTCTTTGACCATCTTCTTAGCCATCTCCTGGCCGGTCTCAGTGCCAGTAGAAAGAATCAGGCAGGCCCGGGGATAAACT
>JAUWHM010000160.1 GCA_030605915.1 Nitrospirota bacterium
GCCCTTCTGCCTCAGGTCCTGCTCAAGCAGTCTCCTTCCCATGGGTGTGCCCTGCATACGGGACTGGGCCCAACTGCGAGCAAATTCTTCATCGTTAAGCAGTCCAATCCTGCTGAGATTTTCCACTGTCTCCCCAATTACTTTCTCATCATAGTCTTTTCTTTTTAGCCTATCCCGAACTTCCTTAGAGCTGCGCGGACGATAACTGAGGAGATTCATAGCATAGTCTTTGGCCTTTCTTGCCTCCTCCTTAAAAATAATCCTGGATATCTGTTCTTCATCAACCTCCTGCCCCACCTCCAGGTTTAGTTTTAAGACGATCTCCTCATCAACTCCGCAGACGAAGTTACCATCAATAAATAGAGAGCGTCTCCTGGAGCGGCGCTTCTGCCTTTCAATGGCGGTAATCTTAGGTGACAAACCTATTCTCTCTCTTCTGCCGTCAAGACGACATAGAGGGTGTATTCCCCCCTCCGAATATGGAGGAGAACCTTATCACCGGCTTTAACCTTGGCCATGGCTTTATTGAAGTCGTCTATGTTCTTAACCCGTTTCTTATTGACCTTCTTGATAATATCTCCCGGTTGAACATTCCGATAGGCAGGGCTTCCCGGCTCAACCTCAGCAACTAACACTCCCTCTCTGTCAGTGAGGTCGTAGCGCCGAGCTATCTCCGCAGTTATATTCTCCACGCTAAGTCCAAGTTGTCCCCGAAGTCTCTCATCTATCCGGTCCTGCAGCTCTTCCTCAGCCGGCATCTCACCTACCTTAACGGTAAGGACTTTCTCTTTCCCTTCCCGAATTATCTTAACCTTTACCTTTTTCCCTACTTCAGTGCGGGCTACTTCTTTCTGCAGCTCCTGAACGCTCTCAATGGGCTTACCGTTAAATTCCCTGATGACGTCTCCTTCCACAATCCCGGCCTTCTCGGCTGGACTGTCCTCGATTAGGCCACCGATGAGGGCTCCTTTGGTATCGGGAAGGTTAAGGATTTCAGCTAAATCTTTGGTGACGGACTGGATACTTACTCCCAGCCATCCCCTCACCACTTTTCCACGCTCCTTCAACTGGGGAAGGATATCTTTAGCCATATTGATGGGAATGGCGAAGCCTATACCATGACCCATATAGGGATGAATGATAAGGGTGTTGATGCCGATGACTTCCCCGTGAATGTTAACCAAAGGACCACCACTGTTACCAAAGTTAATGGAGGCATCGGTCTGAATAAAATCTTCGTAGTGGGTTATATGAAACCCAGAACGTCCCTTTCCGCTAATCACGCCCACCGTCATGGTATGCTCCAATTTAAAGGGACTGCCAATGGCAATGGCCCACTCCCCTACCCTTATCTTATCTGAATCACCTAATTTGACCACCGGCAGCTGCCTTCCCGCTGCTATCTTAATCAGGGCTAAATCAGTCTTAGCGTCTGTCCCTACTACCTCTGCCTTGAATTCATCCTCTTCTCCCGGCAGCTTCACCTTCACTTCGTCTACTCCTTTAATTACATGGTAGTTGGTTAGAATGTATCCTTCCTCATCAATAATAAAACCGGAGCCAAGAGGACCTTCTCGCTTTTCTCGTCGGGGCTCCTCCCTTCGCCTTTCTCGGCGCTCCCTTCTTCCAAAAAACTCCGGGAAGAAGTCCTCAAGAGGACTGTCAAAGAATCTATCAAAATCACGGAAGGGATCCCAGTAGGGACGAATAGTGACCACTTTCTCAGTCTTGACCTGGACCACTGCTGGTTTAACAGATTCAAAAACTTTGACGAAGAGATTTTCTGTCTCCTCTAAGCTCTTGGGAGAAGTTGCTGGCGGAGAGACTGCCTCTGCCCGTTCGCTACGCTCAGGGTTGCTTACCTGGTTGTCCCGAGCGGAGCGAGGGGCTGCCTGGATAATCTCCTCGCTCCGAACTCCCGAGTTCGCCCCAAAATTCAAACTGAGACCAATTCCTAAGCCAACCAATAAGGTCACCGTAACTACAGCCACATAATTCATTCGACCCTTTTTAACCATGATATTCCCCCACCTCCTCAATTTTGAACACGAATTTGACCAATTAGCACTAATTCATTCGGTGAGTCTGATGCGAATTTCTGTTCTTTCGTTTTTACTTTTCGCTTTTCTCTGCCAATCCGGCCGCCTGCTTCGCCTTTTGAGTAATCTCATTCATCAATTTCGGATGCTCCTTCAAGTAAGCTTTGGCCTTCTCTCTTCCCTGCCCTATCTTCTCCTTATTATAGATGAGCCAGGCCCCGGATTTCTCAATAATTCCCTCATCCACTCCCACATCCAGGGCTGAGCCTTCCTTGGATATTCCTTCCCCATACATGATATCGAACTGGGCTTCCCGAAAGGGTGCCGCCAATTTATTCTTGGCCACTTTAACCTTAACCCGGTTTCCAATTATTTCCTGTCCTTCCTTAATCTTCCCTATCCTTCTTATATCCAACCGGACTGAAGAATAGAATTTTAGAGCTCTACCGCCAGGGGTGGTCTCCGGACTTCCAAACATTACTCCGATCTTCTCCCTGATCTGATTGACGAAGATGGCACAGGTCCTGGAGCGGCTGATGGCCGCCGTGAGCTTACGCAGTGCCTGGGACATGAGACGGGCCTGCAGGCCCATGTGGCTATCTCCCATCTCCCCTTCAATCTCTGCCTTTGGAACCAGGGCGGCTACTGAATCAATTACCACTACATCAACCGCATTGCTCCTTATCAAGGTCTCCACAATCTCCAGGGCTTGCTCCCCCCAGTCCGGCTGGGAGACAAGCAGGTTATCCATGTTCACTCCCAATCTTTTAGAATAGGCTGGGTCCAGGGCATGTTCAACATCAACGAAGGCTGCTACCCCACCTAATTTCTGCACTTCCGCTACAATATGCAAGGCCAGGGTCGTTTTCCCGGAAGCTTCTGGCCCGAATATCTCCACTACCCTTCCCCGGGGAACTCCTCCAATTCCCAAGGCTAAGTCAAGGCCAAGGGCTCCGGTGGATATGGCATCCACCCGGACGGCTGCTCCTTCCCTTCCCAATCTCATAATGGAACCCTTGCCAAACTGCTTCTCAATCTGGGCTAAAGCCAGATCAAGAGCCTTCTGCTTATCGCTCTTCTTCTCCTCCACCATGACATTTACCTCCTCTCTCTAAGTTACCACGCAAAATGTCCCTATTTCTTATTTCTCCTCCTCACCAGCAAAATCAAAGTCCCTGCCTGTGCCCACTACATTTTCACAGTGTGGACAGATTACATTGGCGTCTGGATCAGTAATAAGGCTGTGTCTTGCAGCACATTCATTGTAACTGTCTCCGTTCCAAGACCATTCCTCGGTCATTAAAGCTGTAAACCAAATGGCATCTAAGCTCTCCCCACAATTCTTGCAACGTTTTTTTCTAGAGCTCTTCTCGCTAATCATGTCTTATTTTTCAGGAATCGAGCCAACTTCCATTCCAATTTTACCTGCTCTTGAACTCTCCAATTCTGCAAGTTGGAACAAATATGGCAAGCGCTTTTTAATCTTCTCTACAATTTCTTCATCTTCCAATATTTCTATCAAGCGCCCGGGCATTCTTTATTCCTCTATATCGTTTGTAAGTGAAGAAGATAGCTTTCCCAATTTTCCCCCATAATTCTCGAGATAACTCTCTTTTTGCTTATCCCTTCTTTTGCATATTTCAGCCTGAAAAAGCATTCATCATTCAGCTTAAAACAATTAGAGCAGACTACATATTTATTATAGCCTCCCACACTATACCGATGGTCTTTTACTTCTGCATGGTTGATTAAACATGCTTCGCACTTAATGGACATCTTTCGAGCCTTTATGTTTGCCGCCGAATTCTTTTAAGTAGTTGCCGTAATTAAAATTTCTAAAATGTGAGTCATTGAATTTCAATAAGTTATGACGATAACAAATCAGGTTTTGCTGGGGCTTCCTACAATGCTCCTTAAATTGATGAGACTGCGTCCTACAACAATTGTCCCCTGTTACCTCTCCTCCCCGACGAGGATGTTTACTTATAGAGATTTCTCGAATACCAATTTTGTAGGAAAATACATGAGCCATAAATCCTAAGTTCATTATTATCAATGTTTCTCCAATTACGGCAACTACTGAGTAGTTATAAACTTTCTAAAAATTTCAGTATCTCACCGTCACTTTTCTGCTTTAGATTTTCCCACGTTAATGCAGTATCAAAGAAAGACTCTGGTATATAAATACGGTCGTCTTTAAAGTTTATACCATTTTTGTGTTTGATGTTTGAAATAAACAAAATCTTTTGGGACCATTTTTGATAAATGTTCTGTGAGGGTGATCCTACCCAAAGAACCAAGACTTTATTTTTAGCGTTTCCACCTTCATATTTGTGCTGTTTCAAATAAGTTTTAATTTTCCCACACAATACTCCCTTATTTTTAGTTCTCTTCTTGCTGAGTTTCGCCAGTCTTTGAAGCTCCAAGTAAAAAACCCTGTCATTTTTCACAATTTTGAAATCGTAACTTCTCATTTTTTTCGGCCTGACGAATAGAAGCTTGTGTTCTTTATCAGGACCTTCTAATGTGGATTCAAATCCTTTTCCAAGGAAGAAATTCTTGAACACATCCTCAACTACCCAACCAGCTAACAAATCTGCAAAATATTCCTCTGGCAATCTTGCTCCCATGCTATTCCTAAAGGTATCTATAGGATTTTCACTTTGAGTCGGTTCAAATAAAGACACAATTTCTAATAGATGGAATATTCCAGTGCCATCTATCAACTCTTTTTCATAATTTCGCCTTTGTCCTTGAGATAACTCTTCCAATAGATATTTATGTCCTGTTCTTTCAAGGCTTTTGGTAATTGCTTCTTTTACTCTTGCATTTCTTGAGGTGTTTGGTTTTAAAACTTGAATCACATCCAATAGTTTTCCCAGGCTCCCTGTTAATTGTATGACCTCTCTGGTTTCATCAAAGGTCTGCAAAAGTTTAAGAAGTTCTTCATAAGAATTAAAATTCTTCTGGCAAAGACTTGTTAAAAACTTATGACATAGAATCACTCCGTTAGAAATCCTATCTATCCCTCTTTGTCTCAATTCTCGTTCTTCCAATAAATGAGAAGCAATTTTTAATGCTTCTTTGAAATGTTTTACTTCGCATAATAAACTCATGTCAAATCCTTTTTCAGATTAAAATAGTTTCGGTTGATAATTTTTCAATGATTTTAACATTTCACAAGCAATTTCAGGAACTATTTCGTAACCTACACCACTGCGTTTTAAATCGGCGGCGGCATTAAGAGTAGTTCCAGAGCCAACAAATGGGTCAAGAACTGTTTCACCAACATAACTAAATGCCTTTATTAACCTGAAAGGAAGTTCATAAGGAAACGGTGCTACATGATTTCTTCTATCACCGCTCCCTTGTGGTTTCATTACCCAAACATCACTCTTTTTTATAGATAGCCAAAATTCTTTGCCTATCTTTGATTGTTCTTTTTGTTCTTTAGTTAAATGACCATATTTCTTAAAACCTTTCTTTTCAGGTTTATCAAATTCCAAAATAAATTCGTGCATATTATTTATAAGTATTCCACCAGGATATGGATAGGTTCCAAAATGTGCTCTCACTGCATTTGTTTTATGCCAGACTATATCTCTTTTGAAAATAAATCCTATTCTTTCGCACAGATCTATTGTTCTACCAGATAGATTTAATGTTCTGAATCTCCCGTTTTCAAGTCTAATAGGTAGGTTCATTATATTTATAAACGCTTTTCTTCCGGGTTGCAAAACTCTATAAACTTCTTTCCATGCCTCGCTTATTTTTTCAAACCATTCATCAACATTATGGATATTGCCGAGGTCATTTTCTATTGGTTCTCGTGAATACATCTTCGTATCAAAATATGGAGGCGATGTAATCATCAAATGAACGCTATTATCAGGTAAATCATCCATCTTCACGGAATTCTTAACAAAAATCTTCTGCGTTGTTCCATTTATGTCAAGGATGTTTATTTTCTTAATATCTATTTCTTTCTTTACCGGTTTTATTTTCAGAGTGTGTTCATATTTTTTTAATTCTCTCAAATCAAAACGCATCTGACCACTTGTAGCAGTTTCTACCTTAACAAGTCCCCCTTTAGCAAGGTTGTGGATTGTTTTTACGGATGTGTTTAGATATTTGGCTGATTCAATTGCTGAAAGGTATAATCTGTTTTTATAATCCATAGATGACCCTTCTTCTCTTACCATCAGGGATTTGTGTTTTGAAGAGCGGTATTTCACCCCGTTAGAAAGTTTCGTCTTATCAGAGCAACGACTATAAATATTGTCCTCTCTCCTTTTACCGGGTTTTCTAACGGGGAATCTTGTTTCACCTCTTTTAACTCTATGCCCTTTGAAGTTAGGATAACATTTTTCTAAAGACACAAGCTGATATTCTCCACGGCCAAGAATAACCTCTCTGTTATCCCTACCACCAGAAGCGATAAACCACCCTTTTTGAGCACCAAGATGCCTTGCCTGCTGAACATCATTCACTTCCGGATAAAAGCCATGTATGAATTGCGTTAATTCGCCCTTGGAAACTTTTCTGGTCTTGGGATATCCCTGGGCAAGATAGACTAGAATAAGAGCATCTTTTGTAAATCCTTTTGTGCTATTTAATCTCGGCATCTTTACCCCATGCGGCTTTAAATACTTATCATAATAAGCAAGTATCATCTCGTAAGTCTTTTTAATCTCTTTTTTAGATAAACTTCTTTTCAATCTCTGTCTCCTAGCCTAACTTGTTCACATCTGACGCTGTCAGATGTTTACCATCAGCCCTCTCTTAATCTGCTCACATGCAGGGCGGAATACTCGGCTCCCTCCGGCTTGAGGAGGCTCTGCATTACCACTACCTCCTCCACTTCCATCAAACCGGCTGAGTAGCCTTTCTCGGATTCTATGGCTTTAATGAGGCTGTCCCTATTCTTAGGAGACTTCACCCTGCCCAGAGTTAGATGGGGATGGAACGGCCTCTCCTCCTTCTCAAATCCGCATCGGCTGAGAATCTCCTCCAGATTCTGGCTAATCCTGACAATCTCCTCTTTCCCCTCCTTCACTCCCACCCATATTACGCGAGGATTCTTCGGCTTAGGAAAAGCACCCAATCCGGAAAAAGAGAGGGTGAATGGCCTTATCCCGTTACGGGAACCACGGTGAAACAGTGCTGCTTTGCTAGCAGTACTGCCTTCGGCTGTAATAGATTCATCTGTGGCCTTAAAGATATCCTTTAACTGGGATTGTAAGACATAGCCAAGGAATTTCAGGGTAATGTGAATGTTATCAGCCTTTACCCACTTCACATCTCCTTCACACTTTTTTAATTCATCCTGAATAGAAGCTAACTTTGACTTAATCTCCGAATTAAGCTTAACGGCAATAAAGCTTCTTATCTTCTCCATTCTTACCTTTCTACTCTTTCAATAGATGCTTTCTTACCAAATTTAGGGCGGCCTGGGATGCTTTCAGCTTCACTGTCTCCCGGCTTCCTGAGAAATGGTGCTCTTCTGCGGAGTTACTGTCATCGCTGGCTAAGGCGATATATACCAGCCCAACGGGCTTGCCCTCTGTTGCCCCTCCCGGTCCGGCGATTCCAGTAACGGCTAAACCAAGCGTAGCTCCGCTTATCTTCCTTATCCCCTTAGCCATGGCCTGAGCTACCTGAGAACTGACTGCTCCGAACTTCTTCATGGTCTCCTGGGGAACCTGCAGGATTCTCACCTTGGCTTCATTGCTGTAAGCCACTACAGATTCTGAAAAATAATCAGAACTTCCGGCAACATTGGTGAGGCGATGTGAGATTAAGCCTCCGGTGCAGGATTCAGCTACCGCAATGCTCTTGCGGCGGAGACTCAAGAGGACCCCTACTACCTTCTCCAGGGTCTCTTCATCCACTCCAAAGATGTAATCGCCCAGGCGCTCTCTGACCCTATTTTCAGTCTGGCTAATCAATCCCTTAACTGAATCCTCATCCCCCCCCGGGCCTCGGGCGGTAATCCTTATCTGGACTCCTGTCGGGTGAGCTATTAGTCCAATCCCAGGATTGTCCTCCCTCTTTGATATATCTCCGAGTTTCTCATCCACCGCCGATTCGTTCAAGCCAACTACATTCAGTAGCCGAGTCCTGGTCACTGCGGTGCCAAATTTTTTCTTCGGATGAGGAAATACTTTATCCTCAACCATTCTTTTCATCCTATCCTTTCGAGAAAAGATGTCTGTTTCTATAAAGATAAAGGGAGCCGGAGATAACCGTCAAAATGACGGTGATATACATCAAGTAAATGAGAAAGAATTGAAACCATTTATCCGCGGATTCTGTCCAGAAGTCGAAGAAGTGGATAGCGGTCCCTCTCAAACATATAAAGGTGAGGATAGTAAATATAGCGAACATCTGGGAGGCAGTCTTATGCTTTCCGCCTTTCTCAGCCGCTAAGATCTCTCCCTGAGAAGCAGCCAAAAGTCTCAAACCGGTTATGGCGAATTCCCGGCTGATAATGATGATCACTGTCCAGGCGGGAATATAGCCCAAACCGACGAAAGAAACAAAGGCGCTGACAATGAGTATTTTATCAGCTAAAGGGTCCATCAATTTCCCGAAGTTGGTAACCATCCCCTTTCGCCGAGCCAATCTCCCATCGTAAATATCCGTCAAAACCGCTCCCGTGAAGACAAAAAGGGCTAAGTATTTGGCATAAAGACGGTCATCAAAGAGGAAAATCATAAAAATAAAAGCGGCCCCAATGCGGATTAAAGTCAAACGGTTAGGTAGATTCATCTTCTTCCTTTTCAACAGATATCCGATCAATTAATATCTGGCGGGGTTTCGCTCCTCGAGGGGGGCCGATTATTCCTTCCTGTTCCATGCGATCAATGAGACGGCCGGCCCGATTATAACCTATCCGCAGTCTCCGCTGGAGATGGGAGGCAGAAGCCTGCCCGGATTCTACTACTATTCGCATCGCTTTCTCAAACAGCTCATCCTCTTCTGGCTCCGGATAAGCCTCAGTCTCGGCTTCTTTAAGAATCTCTTCCAGGTAGGTTGGTTCCCCCTGGGATTTGAGGAAGTTAACTACCCTTTCAATCTCCTGGTCGCTGATAAGGGACCCTTGAGCCCGGATTGGTCGAGGCAAGGCAGCCGAGAGGAAGAGCATATCGCCTTTGCCTATCAGTTTTTCTGCTCCATTCATGTCCAGGACGGTGCGAGAATCAACCTTGGAGGAGACCTGAAAGGAGATGCGGTAGGGGAAGTTGGCTTTTATTATCCCGGTAATTACATCAACAGAAGGGCGCTGAGTAGCTAAGATGAGGTGGATGCCCACTGCCCTTGATAGCTGAGCTAACCTGGTTATGGCGTCTTCTACCGACACCTGGGCAACAGCCATGAGGTCAGCTAATTCATCAACGATGACTACAATATAGGGGAGAGGTTCTTTATCCTCCCCCATCCTGTTATATCGGTCAATGTTTCGAGCTCCTGCCTTCGCTAACAGTTTATACCTTCCCTCCATCTCCTCAACGACCCACCTCAGGGCATTAGCTGCCTTCTTGCTCTCCGTTACCACTGGACTGATCAGGTGGGGAAGTCC
>JAUWHM010000027.1 GCA_030605915.1 Nitrospirota bacterium
GACTACTTAAAACACGATTTAAGCGTTCACCCGGAGAATGCCAATCGTCTAACCTGCATTATGAAAGCTCTGGAGGAGGAGAAAGTAAAGGAGCATTTAGTGAATATTCCTCCCCGTAAGGCAACCCTGACAGAGATTGAGTCCGTTCACGATTCTGACTATATCAATAGGGTAGATTCTATCTGCCGGGGAGGAGGGGGCCACTTAGATGCTGATACTTATGTCTCGGCCTCTTCTTTCCAGATAGCCCTTCTTGCCGCTGGAGGTGTTTTATCTGCCGTTCAGGCCGTTATGGAAGGCAGAATTGAAAACGCTATGGCTCTGGTCCGCCCTCCTGGTCATCATGCTGAGCCTGGTAGGGGAATGGGATTCTGTATCTTTAACAATGTTGCTGTTGCCGCTCGCTACGCACAGCACCGGTATGGACTGAAGAGAGTTTTGATAATTGACTGGGATGTTCATCATGGGAATGGAACCCAAAATGTCTTCTATGATGACCCCTCTGTGCTCTATGTCTCTTTTCATCAATCTCCCTTATATCCGGGGACGGGTTCCGTAGAGGAGAGGGGAGAGGGAGAAGGGAAGGGATGGACTATGAATTTTCCCCTTCCTCCGGGAAGTGGTGGGGAGGATTACCTGAATATATTCCGCAGGACTATCATTCCAAAAGCCCTTGAATTTAATCCGGAGATTATCTTCATCTCAGCCGGATTTGATGGGCATCGGGAAGACCCCTTAGCCGGAATGAATTTAATGGAGGATGACTTTGCCCGGTTTACTGACCTGACGATGGATATAGCTAAGAAGAGTTGCCAGGGTAAAATCATCTCGGTTTTAGAAGGGGGATATAATTTGCAAGTTTTACCCAGATGCGTCTTAGCTCATCTCAGATCTTTACTGAAGGGAGGGAAGGACGATGAGAGGTTCTCTTAAGCTATTCTCTGTCCGGGGCATTGATGTGAAGCTTCATCCAACCTTCTTTCTGCTCCTCCTTTTGACCGGCTGTACCACTACTTATAATCCAGTTACGGAAACACAGGAGAGAATAATTTACAGTCGGGAAAAAGAAATTGCTATTGGTAGTGCAGTGGCTAAAAGAATAGAGAAGAAATACAAAATATGCGAGGAGAAGGCTCAGTATGTGGAATGGGTGGGGAAGAAGGTGGCCTTTGCCTCGGATAGAATTGCTCTGCCTTATACTTTCAAAGTCATTGATGACTCCAAGCTCAATGCCTTCGCTTTACCGGGTGGACCAGTTTATATTACTAAGGGATTAGTGGAAAAGACAAATGAAGATGAGCTGGCCTGCGTCCTTGGACACGAGGTGGCTCATATCGCTGCCCGGCACGGCGTGAAAAAACTCCAGGCCTATAAGCTCTACACGCTCCTTTCCCTTGCCCTTCTGTCTAAGAAAGAGACCAGGGAAGCAGGCAAGTTCACCGCTCAAGCCTTTAACCTCCTTGCCCTCGGATACAGTCAGGAGGACGAACTTTTAGCTGATGAAAAGGGAGTGACCTATGCTTATAGAGCAGGGTATGACCCAAGAGGTATGATAACCCTGCTGGAGAAGTTAAGGGAAGAAGAGAGGAAGAAAGGAATTTCAGGGGGCTGGCTTAGGACTCATCCCCCTACGCTGGAAAGAATCAGTGTTATTAAGGATTACATTAGTACTCTGGATTAGGAAAGACACTGTGTAAGATGAAAACTATAGAGTTCACAGAGAAAAAATTCAATGACAAATGATTTGAGTTTTGTCATTTGGATTTTGAGATTTACCCGAAGATTTAAGAATCTCTGTGTTCTCTATGGTTAAAAAACGAGGTGAAAAATGAATTCCAAAACTGAAAAGGTTGAGCAAGAGGAGCTAAGGCCAATTATCCTGGTAGTAGATGATGAGAAAAATGTTATAGAATCGTTCAAGCTCCTCCTTGGAGATGATTATAAAGTATTGGCGGCAATGAATGGAGAAGAGGCTATAGGGAACGTCAAAGAGAATCATTTGAATCTCGTCCTGCTGGATATAAGAATGCCCGGGATGGATGGGATGGAAGTGCTGCGGAGGATAAAGGAGATAGATGAACAATTGGATGTGATCATGGTAACGGCTGTCAAGACCGTTAGGACGGCCGTAGAAGCGATGAAGTTGGGAGCTTATGATTATATTACCAAGCCCTTTGATGTGGATGAAGTAATTGCCATTGTCAGGAATGTTTTACAGAAGCAAGACTTACAGAAGGAAGTGGCTTATCTGCGTTCCGAGGTGGAGAAGCGGACTAAATTCGACAATCTTATTGGTTCCAGCCCGGCCATGCAGCCTGTCTTTGAGACTATCGCTGAAATGGCTAAAAGTGAGGCTACTGTCTTGATAACAGGTGAGAGCGGGACAGGCAAGGAGCAGGTTGCCCGGGCCATCCACTTTAGCAGTCGGCGCAGGGACAAGCCTTTTATAGCAGTAGACTGCGCTGCTCTTCCTGAGACACTCTTGGAGAGCGAACTTTTTGGCCATGAGAAAGGTGCTTTTACCGGAGCGACTATGCAGAGGCTGGGCAAGTTCGAGTTAGCCAATAAGGGAACGCTCTTTTTAGATGAGATAGCCAACCTCAAGCCGGATATGGAGGCCAAGCTCCTGCGCGCTCTTCAGGAGAGGGAGATTCAGAGAGTAGGGGGAACGAAGACTATCAAAGTCGATATCCGAATAATCTCAGCTACCAACATTGACCTTAAAAGGGCAGTGAAAGAACAGAGATTCCGCGAGGACCTCTATTACCGGCTGAATGTAGTTCCCATCCACATTCCTCTTCTGCGGGAACGGCGAGAAGATATTCCCATTTTAGTCAAACATTTCCTTAAAAGATATAATCAGGAATTTAACAAGGACATAAAAGGGGTATCTGAAAGGGCTCAAAGATACTTGATGAGCTACAACTGGCCCGGCAACGTGAGGGAACTACAGAATGTTATCGAACGGCTGGTGGCCTTGGGCAAGGAGGAAATCATCAGTCATGATAGATTGCCCCTGGATATTCTATTGGCTGGGGAAGAGGCAGGGTTAGGAATAAAAACAGAAGGGGTGCTGCTCAAGGAAGCAAGAGATAAATTTGAGAGAGGATTTATCCTGAGCGCTCTGGAGAAGGCAGGGTGGAGCCAGGTAAGAACAGCCAAGCTTCTTGGGGTCCATCGCAATACCCTCGCTCTTAAGATGCAGGAGCTGAATATAAAGCACAAATCTATAGGCACTGCCCAAAAAACCAGCAGTTAAGGAGAAACACTTTGAAATAAAAGACTTAGAGAATACCAAGCCTCTCAAAACTGGTGGCGAGTGCACTAAAACTTAGGCATCAGAAAGAAATAGAAAATCGTTATTTTCTTCTTTAAGTGAATCCATATTAGTCTTGTAATTTCAGCCACTTAGACTTGTTCTAAGTGGCATTTTTGTTGCTCGAAAATCTCTTGGCACACTATTTGCAATATTAGAATTTCAAAACTGATACTTGATTTCATCCTACCTGCGGCAGGCAGGTTTTCAAAATCTGTGCAATCAGATTGGCGGACGATCCTACACGTAAGAGTGCTCCCCTACAGCCGAAGGCAGTACTGGTTTCCTGTAAAGGGAGTGAAGGACTGCACTCAAGAGTACTCCCCTTACGGGAGTGCAACACGGTAGAGCAGTGCTGTTTCACTGAAAGCCTGAGTGAGGCGTACCTTGAGAAAAAAGGGAGGCTTTTTAAACGATGAACGGGAAGGCTCAGGGCAGCTTGCCCATTGATATAGAGATAATAATAGAAGAAGTAAGAGAAAACATGATAGCCAGAGAAGCTACTCTAAAAGAAGCGAGAGAGGATTTTGAAAAGAGGCTCATCCAGATAACACTGGCCAAGGTCAATTGGAATCAGACAAGAGCAGCCGAATTCTTAGGAGTGCATCGCAATACCCTATTTGGAAAGGCTCGGAGACTGGGCATCTTATTAAATGCATAAATCACAGAGTATACAAATGAGAAGACGAGTTGTAATTTCTGGATTAGGAGTTATTGCCCCTAACGGACTTGGCAAGGATGCTTACTGGAAAGCGACCGTTAATGGAGAGTCGGGGATTGGCAGAATAACTCGCTTTGATGCCTCGGGCTACAGGACAAGAATTGCCGGTGAAATCAACGATTTCGATCCCACTGAGTATATGTCCAGGAAGGAAGCAAGACGGATGAGCCGCTGTGCTCAATTTGCCCTGGCTGCTTCCCAGATGGCCGTGCAAGATGCCGGACTGGAGATAACTGAAGAAAATACTTATAGAATAGGAATAGCCTTGGGGACAGCTATCGGCGGATTAGAAATAGCTGAGCAGCAGTGTGATATATTCCAGAGGAGGGGTTTAAAGGGAATAAATCCTTTCTCTGCTGCTGCCATGAATCCCAATGCTGTGGTGGGGGCAGTAGCTTCGGATTTGAGAATCAGAGGCCCAAATATATGTGTTTCCACTGGCTGTTCGGCTGGATTAGGTGCAGTCGGTTACGCCCTTGATGCTATCCGCAGTGGAAAAGTGGAGGCAATGATTGCCGGCGGGACAGATGCCCCTTTAAGCCCGGTAACTTTCGGCTCTTTCGATAGAACCCAGAGCTTATCTGCGAGGAATCAGGCTCCCCAGAAAGCAAGCCGACCATTTGATAATCTAAGGGATGGTTATATCTTAGGAGAGGGAGCGGGTGTGGTAGTTTTAGAGGAGATGGAACATGCCCTGAAACGGGAGGCAGGCATTTATGCCGAATTGCTTGGCTATGGTATGACTAACGATGGCTATGACTTAAATAGAATCGAACCTACCGGGAGGAATGCCGCCATAACGATAAGGTTAGCTTTAGACGATGCCCAGGTAAATGCAGAAGATGTGGATTACATTAATGCTCATGGGAGCTCATCCCGTATAACTGATAAGAAGGAAACAAAAGCTGTCAAGATAGCTCTGGGTGAGCGTGCTCGTCAGGTATTCATAAGCTCTATCAAGTCAATGATTGGTCAACCACTGGCCGCTACAGGGGGAATTCAACTGATAACGGCTGCTTTAGCTATTAAACATAAATGCCTTCCGCCAACCATTAACTATGAACATCCTGACCCAGACTGCGACCTGGACTATATTCCCAATGAGGCTCGTGATGAGAAAGCAGAGGTAGCCCTGATCAATTCTTTCGGCATGGGAGGAAGCAATATCTCAGTAGTTGTAACAGAATGTAGCAACGGATTTTAAATTGACAACCGAAGAGACGTGATATATTATAGGAATCAAGCCCGGATAGCATGGTGCTATCATATCAGGTTAGACGAGGAGAAAAGATGATGAAAAGTATGAAAAGATTGGCTTCGGTCCTGACTTTAATTTGTCTGATCTCAATGTTTGGTGCTCACCAGACTTTCGCTGGAGCTCCCTGGAGCGAGATGGCGCCCAAAGGAATATTCTGGGCTCGTTACTACTATGTTCAAGCCTCCAGCTCTCAAAAATTCGATAACACCGGGGAGAAATATGACCTGATTGAGGCTATAAGAGAATATGCACATTCAGTTGACATGGCTTATGGAGTGACCGATGATTTCTTCGTGGGAGCAGTGATTCCTTACTACGCTGGCCGCTGTTACTTAGAACGGTCCAAGAGCGGGATAAGCGACATAGAGATAGGAGGACAATACAGATATTATAAAACAGATAGATGGTCCTCTGCCTTGAGAGTCGGCGTCCGATTTCCGACGGGGCACGTTGATGACCCTGATGATGCCCGGGACATTTCCCTGGGGACTGGTTACACCCGCATCCGAATTAGCAATCTCACGGATTATATTACCCCTGACAAGACCTGGATCTTCAGCGGCAAGCTGCGACTCAACTTGCAGTTGGAAGACGAATATGATTCGGGAGCGACAGCTAAGGCGACTTTTGCTGGCCTGGGTGACACTTATAAAAAGGACCCCGGGGAAGAACTCTGGGTAGCCGTTGGCGTGGAAAGAAGAAACCTATTTCCTGATGATGTAAGGCTCAGTTTAACATTAGAAGGGCGCTTTCACGCTCATGATGATTACATCTCCGATTCAGAAGCTTTTGATAGATATAAGGAAAGGAATAGCTCTTCTATCCTTTATTTCATCCAGCCAGAGATAAAATACAACCTCTGGACGAATCACAAAATCCCGGTGAGAGCGTACTTCAACTACCGAATTCCCTTAGACGGCCGGAACACCTACGAAGCCTCCCGGCTGGAAGCCGGCATAGAGGTTTTCTTTTAAATCATGAAACTCGAACTAATCTCCCCAAAGAAGAAAACCAGCGAAAACGAGCGAGAATTCTGGGATTATAAATTTCTTTCAATGGTGCGTGGTAGGAAGATGTATGCTATTGCGCCACTCGCCCTCCCAACCCTTGCCGCTCTGACTCCACCTGATGTAGAAGTTAATATAACCGATGAGAATATCGAAGACATAGATTTCGATAAAGATGTCGATATAGTGGGAATAACCTCAAACACATTTTTGGCCCCTCGAGCTTATGAAATAGCTGACGCATTTTGCCAGAGAGGGGTAACAGTGGTTCTGGGAGGAATTCATCCGTCTATGCTACCTCAGGAAGCAATCAGGCACGCTGACGCCGTAGTTATAGGAGAAGGTGAAAATGTATGGACTGACTTCATAAGCGACTATAGACAGGACAATCTCCAACAATTTTATGTTTCCTCTGAGAGGCCGTCTCTTAACAATCAGCCTGTCCCACGGTGGGATCTATTGAAGAATGAAAATTATGCTCTTTCTGTACTACAAACAACCAGAGGATGTCCATATAATTGTGAATTCTGCAGCGTTAAAGCTTTTCTAGGTGGAAAGTATCGTTACAAACCTTCGTCACAGGTTATAAGAGAAATTGAAGTGTTGGTGAATGTGGGAAAAAAGGTTCTTTTCTTTGCTGACGATAATTTTGTTGGAAACAAGAGACATATTAAGGAATTGTTGGGTGAACTCATTCCCCCTAAGATAACTTACATGAGTCAAGTTTCAATAGATATAGCGAAGAACGACGAGCTTCTCAGGCTGTCGGCAGAAAGTGGCTGCAAGAGAGTAATTATTGGATTTGAATCGATAATACAGGATAACCTAAAACAGATTAAAAAAGATAAATCCTATCGAACGCAAGAGTATATGGAAAGCATAAAGAGAATACAATCATATGGAATTGAAGTTGAAGGGTCTTTTATTTTTGGGTGTGATTTTGATGATGAATCTATCTTTGAAAGAACAGTGAATTTCATTAATGAAAGTGGTCTCTCTTCTGTGGTCTTAAATATCCTTACACCCTATCCTGGAACTCGACTATATAAAAAGTTAGAAAGGGAAAGCCGATTACTGCACAAAGATTGGGCTAAATATGATAATAGCCATGTTTGTTTCAAGCCAAAGCTAATGACACCTAAAGCGCTACAAAATGGATATACTTGGGTAAGACAGCAGATTTATTCTTATGAATCAATTTTTGGAAGATTAAGAAAGTTGTGGGCTCTATGGAATGAAAACAATGTGAGATTGTGGGATAGGATTAGTCCGATACTGATAAATCTGGATGCTAACGATGTAGCACATAGTTATCCAGAAGCAAGCCATCCTGCAAAGTTTGTTAATTGAGTGGCAAAGCGAAAGAAGAAAGAATATGAAGGCATTGTTAGCGCAATTATCTCCTAAGCAAAATAGAGATTTGACAAAGGAATGCTGACATTGTTACGCTTGAGGGAAATGGCGCCCTTTAGCTTCGATGATGACTTCACGTGGTTGCCTCATTAAATGCGACGAGGATTCTGGGATGGAAAACTCATTGAAACTCTAGAGACGAGGAAATTCTTGTACAATGAATGTTCTATTAATGCTGCCACTAAGTAAGAGATTATTAGGAATTCAAGAAGCATCTTTTCCCCTTGGACTAGCCTATTTAGCTGCCGTTTTACAACGAGAGGGACATGATGTTCATATTTACAATACTGACCTTGATCCTGAGAAAAGTTTAGAGATCGATGATGCTCTTACCAGCAATAGTGAGCAGCACCTTCGTGCCAATCTCAATATTTACAAAATCCCTCAAATTTTGAATAATAACGCTCTTCCTTTATGGAAAGAGATATTGAAGAAAATTGAACAATATGAGCCAGACGTTGTTGGGATATCAGTTACCACCATAACCTTTGATTCAGCTATGAAGCTTGCCTCTGTTTGCAAGAAATACAGAACTGATATCAAAGTAATAATGGGAGGGCATCACCCAACGATAGATCCCGATGGTGTTCTTCAAAATGAAAATGTAGATTTTGTCATCAGGGGGGAGGGAGAAGAAACCATCAAAAAGCTGATGCAATCGATAGCCAACAATAATAATGGATTTGACCTTATAGACGGTTTATCTTATAGAGATAATGGAAAAATTAAGCATAACCGGCCACGAGCATTGATCAAGAATTTAGATATCCTCCCCCTTCCAGCCAGGGATCTGCTTGTTGATCACGACAAATATCCTAATCTTTTCAAGATTGGGGTAATGGGCATTAGTCGAGGATGTCCTTGGCGCTGTGGCTTCTGCTCCAGTTCTGCTGTCTGGGGACGAAGTGTGAGATTTAGAACGATACCAAATATTATCCAAGAGATAAAGAAGTTGACAATCGAGTATGGAGCAGAAAAAATATATTTCTATGATGACACATTTACTTTAAGACGCGATCGAGTAATTGAACTGTGTCAGAGTTTCCTTCATGAAAATGTAAAATTTAAATGGATCTGTATGAGTAGAGCCGATTGCTTAGACGATGAATTGCTCAAGTTAATGAAGGATGCGGGATGTCAAGCCATAGTCATTGGAGTGGAATCGGGAAGCCAGCGAATTCTTGATTTCATTAGAAAGGAAGAAAATCTTAGCAAAGTCTATGAGACAGCAAGGCTGATGAAGAAACATGGAATATGGCTCAGTGCATTCTTTATGTTAGGTCTTCCTACCGAGACGAGAGAGGATATGATGAAGACATATAACTTAATGAAAGAGTTAGAACCAAATGAAATTTATCTATCTACTTACAAGCCAAATCCAGGTACAGAACTACACGATTATATAGTTAAAAATAAAGGGATCCTTCCGGAAGAACTAATGAAGAGTCATTATTGCGCCTCCCGAAACTACAAATTTGTTGAAGGTATGTCGGAAGAAGAGTATACGGAACTTTTGCAGGAAATCTATGATTTTGTTATCAAGTATAATCGAGAGCAGCACGCCCTATTACTGGGAACTACATATAAGTGAAGATTTGTTCCTGAGGAATCGTTTCACCGGGCTGAAATCAATTTTGCTTGATGCAGTATCAATAAACGTTCACAAGGAATACTATGATGAGAACATTAAAGGAATGGATTGAGAAGGTTCCTCCATTGATTATTGTTCTTATATTAGTGGTTGGAAGTTTTCTCAGCTTTAAAACTAATCCTCATTCTCTTCCTTGGTTTATTTCTACAGTAATTAACCTTGGATTAGGATATTTCGTATATCTAAGAAATAAGAAAGGCCAAATAAATATTGCTTTTGCGTTGATGACTATCTCTGCTGGCGTTTGGACTTTTCTAGTTTTTGGGTTATATGTTGCCCATAGTGAGAGCTTTGCTTTGCGTTGGGGTAGAGTATTTCGGCCTGGAATGCTATTCATAGCCCCTACATTTTTTCACTTTGTATTGATTTTAACTAGGAACAAAGACAGAACAAAGGTAAAATTACTTTATGTAGCCTATGTGGTTGCTTTCGTATTCACGATTCTAAATTATGCTGGATTTATGGCAACTAAGTTTATTAAAGTTGGATGGAAGTATTCGCCTGAGGCTAACCTCCTATATAGAATTTTTTTATTAAATTTTGTCTTTTGGATGAGTTATGGACTAACTCTTGTTTTTCAAAGACACAAAAGAACTAAGTCCATTCGCGAACGCAATCAGTTAAGATACTTTTTCTTAGCAGCTATCATCTGCACCGCTTTTGGGTTGGGAAATACTCTTTTATATTTTGGGTTAAGACTGTACCCGCTTGGAGGTTTTACAACTGTAATTTATACTGGCATTATCGCCTATGCCATAGTCAAGCATCAGTTGATGGATATTCGGATTATTATCAGAAGGAGTTTGGTTTATGGTTCTCTGACAGCATCCGTTGCTGGGGGATACTTTGTTGTCCTCTGGGCATTTAGTTTACTGTTTGCAAATGTTGCTGGTCATAATGTTCTGGCTACGATTGTCTTTGCTTTGATCATCGTCTTTGGTTTCCAGAGGTTGAGGGACAGAATCCAGTGGATGGCGGATAAATTATTCTTTAAGGAGAAATACGATTATCATAAGACGCTGAGGAAGTTCAGTAGAGCTTTAACCTCAATCATACAACTGGAGCGGCTTTCCAATCTCATTGTCGATACAGTTACCGGGACGATGCATATTGATAAAAGTTCTCTCCTGGTATTGGATGAGGGAGAGGAATGGTTTAAGGTTAGAGTGGGGAAAGGATTGCAGGGTGGAGATATCAACCTTGATTTAGATAACCGATTGATTAAATTATTAAATAAGGAGAAACGAATTTTTACCAAAGAAGAGATTGAGCTGAAACTGAGTGAGGATAGCTCCCTGAAAGGGAGCGAGGAAAGGTGGAGAGAGTTCAAAGAAGCTAAAGCTCAAATGGATAAGCTGGAAGCGGTGATAAGCATTCCCTTAATAAGTAAGGAAAAGTTAATAGGCGTCTTTAACTTAGGTGAGAAGAAATCCGAAGATCCCTTTACTGTTGAAGATGTGGATCTGCTTGCTACCATTGCTAACCATGCAGGAGTAGCTATTGAGAATGCAAAGTTATATGAAGAGAGAAGGGGGATGGAGAGACAGTTACATCAAGCTGATAAGCTGGCTGCTTTGGGAACTTTGGCTTCTGAGGTAGCTCACGAGATGAAGAATCCACTTGTCTCTATTAAAACTTTCGCTCAACTTTTCCCTCGCAAATTCAGCGATGAGAACTTTAGAGATAAATTCAATGAGATAATTCCTGAAGAATTGGATAGACTGGAGAATGTTTTAGGACAGCTTCTAAATTTTGCCCGCCCTTCCGGGGTAAAATTTGAGCCGGTTGATATCGTAGAGGTTATTGATAACATATTGCTTCTCATGGATAGTGAAATCTCAAAATCCCAGATTAAAGTTGAGAAACAGTATTATAATCATCTTCCTAAGCCAGTAGCTAATAAAGAGGAATTGAAACAGGTTTTCATGAACATCATTATAAATGCTATTCATGCTATGCCTGATGGTGGAGACCTTACAATCTCAGTCAAAGTGTCGGGTGAGTCTTCTGACCTGATGGAAATCAGTTTCAGGGATACAGGTTGTGGAATCCCTGAGGAGAACCTTGCTAATCTGTTCAATCCATTCTTTACTACAAAGGAGAGTGGAACTGGGTTGGGCTTGGCTATCAGCCAGAGGATTGTTAAGGAGCACAATGGCACCATTGAGGTAGAAAGCCAGGTAGGAAAGGGAACTACTTTTACGGTAAAGCTGCCAACAGAGCATCAAATAGAGAATGGCTAAAGTTAGTGTTGAATTGCACAGGTTTTTGTGCATGGGTGTAGTGAGAAATGGGCAAACATATAAATAACGGAGGAGTATAGAAAGCTAAGTGTAGCATTTATAATATGTTTCACTTATTAAAGGGATAGAAAAGGGAGCTTTTCAATCTGTCGGGAAAGATTTTTTGTGAAGTCCAAGATATAGGGTGAGAGGTTGGCAAGAAATCTATATCTTGGTTCGGGAAGAGAATTTTCCCGATAGAATACAAAGGCATAGAAAGAGTAAGGAGAGGAGGCATATGCTCTAAAAATGCACAAATATTTGTGCAAATAATTGTGTATTGATTAATATTGTCTTTTTGACTAAGTCTATCTAAGACATGAACTTAGATAGACTTTTTTATTGTTGGCACATTTTTTGCTGTATTAAACAAAGTGGCTAAGCTCGCAGGTCATCGTGTCAGGAGGAATGCCTCATGCAACGGACGATAGCATTTAATCAGTCACGATTGGATTTAAGGATGGTCATTGAGACAGTCAGGGAAAGGATGATGGAGGAAAAGGCTAACTTGAAAACAGCCAGGAGAAGTTTCGAGAATGAACTTATTGCTATAGTCATGGAAAAGGTTAATGGCAATAGGAAGAGAGCCGCCAGGATTTTAGGGGTTAGTCAGGACCGTATCAACCAGAGTAGGTATGGATAGAATAAGCCATAATTCAACAAGATTGAGGATACTGTCAAAAATAAAATGATAGAAGATGAAAGATAAGAGTCGGCAGATATCACTAAAAAAGTGCTCTTTGACAAAGAAAAAAAGGGGGAGGCGATGAAGTAATCGGTATAATAACCAGGAAAGGAGGAAATCAAATGTCAGAAGGGAAGATTAAGATCTTGATAGCTGATGACCACGCTGATATACGAAATAGTCTCTCTGATGTACTAACAGATAAAGGATACCGAGTAGCCACCGCCAAAGATGGTCATGAGGTTGTAGAACTTCTCAGGGCGCAAGAGCTTTTTGATATCATTATCCTGGACATAAAGATGCCCAGGCTGAATGGTATAGGAGCACTAAAGGTTATTAAAGATATGAATCCCGAAGCTATTGTCATTATGCTCACTGCTTATGTCTCGATTGAGACGGCCATCGATGCCATAAAACATGGAGCGTATGGCTATATCACCAAACCGGTCGATGTAGATGAAATGTTTTCTGCCATTGAGAGGGCAGTTGAGAGGAAGAGAATGGCCTGGGAAAATAAGAGACTGTTAGAAAGCTTAAGAGAGAGCAACAGGAAGCTTTTCTCCAAGCTAAATCAATTGCACACGCTAAACGAAGTTAGCCAAACTATGAGCTGTACCCTCAACCTGGATAAGTTACTGAACTTAATAATTGATAAGATCAGCAATCTACTCAACGCTGAAAGAGCTTCCCTGATGCTTATGGAAAAGGATTCGGGAGAGCTTATTATTCGAGCCGCCAGGGGAGTAAGCAGCAATATCGTTGAGAAAACTCGGGTAAGAGTAGGGGAGAAGGTTTCTGGCTGGGTAGCCAAAGAGGCCAAGCCGTTGATTAATATTGATGTCGGGAAAGACCCCCGCTTTGAGGTAGATAGGGAGCGAAATTACACTTCTCAGACTTTTATCAGCACTCCGGTGATAAGAATGGGCGAAGTAGTTGGGGTCCTGAATGTCACAAACCGCCTGGGTGGGGACAGGTTCACTGAGGATGACCTCGATTTAGCCTCAGGTTTAGCCAGCCAGGCAGCCGTTGCCATTGAAAATGCTGAATTGTATACCAACCTGGAAAAATCTCTGGAGGAAGGAAGGAGCTCGCAGGAACAGTTAATTCGTCAGGAGAAGTTAGCTTCTTTAGGGATGATGACTGCTGGAGTGGCTCATGAGCTTAACAAGCCCCTGAGCATTGTCATGGCTGGCATCCACCTTTTAC
>JAUWHM010000043.1 GCA_030605915.1 Nitrospirota bacterium
ACATCGTCACCAAACAGATGTTCACCTTCCTGGACAGGAAGGGCAGAAGTATAACCTTAAGGCCGGAGGGGACGGCCCCGGTAGTCAGGGCTTATTTAGAGCACAGCCTCCAGCGGGAAGGCTCATTGGTGAAGCTTTTCTATATCGGTCCATTTTTCCGTTCTGAGCGACCGCAGGCAGGAAGGGGAAGGCAATTTCATCAGATTGGGGCTGAAGCCATTGGCTCTTCTGACCCAGCCCTGGATGTTGAGTGCATTTCTGTGCTCCTCCACTTCTTCCGGGACTTAGAATTAGGGGAGATTGAGGTCCATCTGAATAGCGTTGGTTGCCGGCTGTGCCAGCCTAAATATAAGGAGGTTTTACTCCAGTATTTGAGAAGTAAACTCACCTCTTTGTGTTCTGACTGTCGCGGAAGACTGGAACGAAATCCACTGCGGACTTTAGATTGTAAGCGGGAAGGGTGCCGCTCAATAACGGGAGAAGCTCCTGCTATCATCGACCATCTCTGTCCTTCCTGCTCGGAACATTTCAAGGAAGTTCAAGCTCATCTCAACGACCTTAAGATACCCTATCGCCTCAACCCCTATCTGGTGCGGGGACTGGATTATTATACCCGGACTGCCTTTGAGGTAACCCATCACAGCTTAGGAGCCCAGAATGCTCTTGCAGCTGGAGGGAGGTTCGATGAACTGGTAGAGGAGATGGGAGGTCCCCCTACTCCCGCGGTTGGATTTGCCGCTGGTTTAGAGAGAATAATTTTAGCTAAGGGGGAAGAGTTAACCGCTCCTCCCCGAGAACTTATTATTTATTTAGCTCCTCAAGGTGCGCAAGCTCAGCGCCAGGCAGTTAAACTATTACATGAGCTGCGCAGCCGCGGAATAAGGAGTGAGATGGATTATGAGAAGAGGAGTTTAAAGGGCCAACTGCGATTAGCTAATAGACTGAAAGCCAGATATGTAGCCATCATAGGCGAAAAGGAAGTTAGAGAAGAGATGGTTTCACTTAAGGATATGACCTGCGGCGGGCAGGAAGAAATAGCTCTGAGTGATGTGGTGGGAGTAGTGGCTGAGAAGGAGGCTTCAGGTCTGGACACTGTTGGTTTAGAAAGACCACCAATCTTAGGGTAGTAGGAGTAGTAATCGAGAAGGAGGTGCCAGGTTGTTAGATAAGGTCCCGCTGAAGCGAACCCATAGCTGTGGTGAACTGAATAAGAAGCACTTAGGAAAGCAAGTAGTCCTCATGGGCTGGGTGAATGTTCGGCGGGACCATGGGGGGCTCATCTTTCTTGACTTACGGGATCGAGCCGGGATAACCCAGGTGGTATTCAATCCTGAAATAAGCCGGGAAACTCACCAAAAAGCCGCCCAGATAAGAAATGAATATGTAATTGCCGTTAGAGGTAAAGTAACGGAGAGACCGCCAGGAACGGTTAATCCCAATCTGTCTACTGGCCAGATAGAGGTGTTAGCAGAGGAACTTCGAATTCTGAATCAGGCAAAGGATCTTCCTTTCGAAATCTCTGATAACTTAGAATTGGGGGAGGAAATCAGATTGCGATATAGATACCTTGACCTGCGCCGGCCGGAGATGAGGAAAAAGCTTATTCTGAGACATCGCACAGCCAAAGCAGCGAGAGATTTTTTAGATAAAGAAGGTTTTTTGGAGATAGAGACTCCTTTCCTTACCAAGTCCACGCCGGAAGGGGCCAGGGACTATTTGATTCCCAGCCGAGTGAACCCGGGTAAATTCTATGCGCTTCCTCAGTCACCTCAACTGTTTAAACAACTCCTTATGGTAGCCGGGATGGAGAAATATTTCCAGATCGTTAAGTGCTTTCGTGACGAGGACCTGAGAGCAGACCGCCAGCCGGAACATACCCAGATAGACCTGGAGATGTCCTTTGTCGAGCCTGAGGATATATTTAGCCTGATAGAGAGTCTCATGGTTCACTTATTTAAATCCGTCCTGAATGTTGAGTTAAAAATTCCTTTCCCCCGCCTCAGCTATAGAGAAGCCCTAAAAACTTATGGCACTGATAAACCAGATATTAGGTTTGGCCTGGGGATAGTTGACATATCCGATTTGGCTTCCAGGACCAATTTCAAGATATTCACCTCAGCCCTCCAGAAGGGCGGAAAGGTCCAGGGGATTAATGCTAAGGGCGGAGGGAAATTATCCAAAAGGGATATTGATGACTTAGAGAAATTGGCTATAAGCCATGGCGGCAAGGGAGTGGCCTGGTTTAAGGTCGCCGAAGGCGACATGGAGTCCCCTTTCAGAAAGTTCTTTAAAGAAGAAGAACTGAAAGAACTCGCCAAGCGAATGGAAGGGGAGAGGGAAGATTTACTTCTCCTGGTAGCCGATAAGGATGAGGTAGTGACCGAAATTCTGGGCGAGCTACGCTTGGAATTGGGCCGGAAACTTGGTTTAGCCGAAAAAGGTAAATATCAATTCCTGTGGGTCGTTGATTTTCCTCTACTGCAATTAGGTGATGAAGGAAGATGGGAGGCTGCCCATCACCCATTCTGTATGCCCTACGAAGAGGATATTCCCCTCTTGGAGAAGGAGCCTGGCCGGGTTAGGGCGAAGACCTATGATTTGGTTCTCAATGGTAGAGAATTAGGGACGGGAAGCATCAGGATTCATCTCAGACAGTTACAGGAGAGAATACTTAAGATTTTGGGAATAGCCACCGAGGAGATGAATTCTAAGTTTGGTTTCTTCCTCCAGGCCCTCGACTATGGAGCTCCTCCCCATGGGGGAATTGCCCTTGGACTGGATAGACTGGTGACCGGCATGGGTGGCTGGGAAAGCATTCGAGAGGTAATCGCTTTCCCCAAGACCCAGAAGGCCATCTGCCCCCTCACCGAAAGCCCCTCCTCAGTTAATGCCAAGCAACTAAAGGAATTACATATTACCATTTCTTGACAAAACAGCCGCACCGTGGTAAGATTACCTATGGTGAAGAAAAGGAGGAAGGGTATTAAGAGACTTCCTTAAAGAAGTCAAAACGATATATGAAAGAGGAGGGATTGGTCAATGTCGTTAGTTACAACTAAATACGAACACATTGCCGTTGATGAAAGCGGCGCGCCAATTATTGCAGGTACCACTATGAAAGTGGTCGAGCTTGTGACTGAGACAAGGGCATATGGCTGGAGTGCAGAAGAACTTCATTTCCAGCACCCACATTTGACTTTGGGGCAAATCTATTCAGCCCTGGCATACTATTGGGATCATGCGGAGAAACTGGATCAGGACATTGAACACCGTTTGCAGCATATCGAACAGATGCATCAGGCAGCCGGTCCGTCACCGTTGATGGCTCGATTGAAAGCCAAGGGACTGCGGTGATGACAATTGCTCTTTATATGGATGCCAATGTTCCCAAGGCCATCACAATGGGGTTTCGCCTAGGCGGAGGCGACGTCAAACGGAGGGTATTCCTTTTAGCGGTGTGATTTACGCCCATCCCCTGCGTGTTTCGATAGGTGCTTGTGTCCACGATTTAGAGCTTATCGCTAAAGCTGGAGGGCCTGAAGATTTGGCGAATCGAGTAGAGTTTTTGCCCCTTTGAGATTTTTTTAGAAGGATAATGGTATTATTTAAGGGTATTAGCTAATAGGAGGTCAAAGGAAAATGAGGAAATATCGTAAATTGCTCTGGTTAGCATCTCCAATAGTGATCTTGGGAATTAGCCTCCTCATCATTCCCTCCCTCAGAAGCCAGCAGGGAGAGGGAAATCCTATTCCCTATCCACTTGAGGAAATATTCTCAGAAGAAGCAATACCGCCAGCAGATGATATAAAGATAACTATAAAAGAAAAACTTCCACACACCATTAAACCAGAAAAAATTTACTCTGTAACTTGGCGAATAGAAGGGCTCAAAGAGGAACAAATCATAGAAGAGACCAGCCTTCACTGGGCATATTTGTCCAACCTAGAGAATCGAGAAGAAATTGAAGATTATAAGAGTTATCCTTGCCAAGGACAGCTGTTTACTTGGAATCAAGATGAATATACAGATGAGATTTACCTTTGTCCTTCCGAGGTAATACCGCCAGCTATAATGTTAGTCATCCATGTTAGTGTCGATGGAAAAGAATATAGTTTGGGCCCTGTTCCTATAGATATTGTTTTGTCAGGGAGAGAGCAGGATGCCATACAGTAACTTTCAACAACATAAAGCTATGGGACTCTTTGTATTCTTATTCCTATTTATGATATTGGATACTAGAAGTGCCTTATGCGGGTGTTTATATGAACCTCAACATTGGCAATCCTCAATGGTGTGGTTTCAGTTTTTTGAATCTACGGAGAGAAGAATAGTATATCCTAGTGGATCTGTTCAGTATTATGATTGGGATTGGCAAGTCCAGTGGAGTCAATTCCCTATAGAATACCCACCCCCTGGAGATCCTTGGGTAGGAGCCCCATTTTATGGTCGGGATCGATTTAGATACGTGAAGCAGTCTACAGGAGAGAAACTGCCTTGGGGGCCTTGGAAATACTATCCGACAGAATATCCGTGCTCTCAGTGGAGGTATTGGGAAGCCGACTATGAGCAGATGATATCTTCCGAATTACATCTAACAAGGATAATTCGGAAGACAAAAGCAGGCTTCGCTATACCGCCAACTCTTACTGGCAGTATGCCTGGGATTTTCCGAGCCGATCTTGACCGCTGCTTCACTGACATTTTCGATAATTATCGTCTCAACGGACAGAAACCGATAGCAGGTGAACACCTCGGTGCTTATGTGAAGACTGGTGTGATGCGCTATCGAATGCGCCTATATTACGATTTGGGTAGGCTGTATCCTGGAGACTACTTTGAAGTAAAACCAACGGCTTTTGACCAGTTCACACAAGTCCAGCCGAGTAAGGAGTCATACCAACGCGGTTTCATCAATGACAACATATATTTGGCAGTTGATGTGGAAGGCGTCCATTCCCAAACAGTTCCCTTCTATCCGTCTTTACCAGAGGATGAATTCAATACAACTACAATTCGTTATAAACTTAGAGGGTTTGCAGACATACTACAGATATACAAACTTGGGAATATGGACGAGCCAATAAAGACAATGTCTGAGTCCGACCCCAGCCCAACTGTGGTTAGCGAGGATACACTCTGGGACACTCATGAATGGCAGTGGGATGGCAAAGATAACCAGGGCAATATTGTGCCTAAGGGTATATATCCCATCGGCGTACAACTTGGTAGTGGGGATGGGGAAGTTGTATATGATACTCGTGATTCCAAAGTATCTGCCTATCTGAAAAATGGAGAGCCTGCTATCAGTGGGAATGTAGCAAGTTTTGAATATATTGCCTTATATGAGAACCTGTATGAGTGGTTACGGGCTAAAGAGGTTAATGTATACCTCAACCTCTACGATGACGAGTTCAGGTTGACTAAGAGGCTACTAAAAGGCGACGAAGATGTCCCTATCGGAGACTGGCAAGAAGTCCAGTGGGATTTCTCTGCTTATGCGCCAGGAGATTACTCTTACACCATCTGGGCAGAAGATGACAGAGGAAATCAGGCCCATGTCAGGGGTGGGAGTTTTA
>JAUWHM010000161.1 GCA_030605915.1 Nitrospirota bacterium
TGGTTCGGCAATAAAGATATATAGATCACTCCTGCGAAGAAAGGCTAAGTTACCAGAGGAAGAAGTAAAGGCGCTCATCAAATCCCGTCTGGCAGGATGCTACCTTCTGGAGGGGAAAAGGCTGATTTCAGCCCGTAAGAAAGGGAAAGCAATCGCATGTTACAACCTTGCTATTAAGGAATGTGCTGGGGCTAAAGAACTAGGGAAAATTGGAAAGATAAAGGCTGCTTTCGAGTATGAGAAAAAGATGCTAAAGAGGTCGGCAGACCGCTATTTCTATGGTGGGAAGGACCGGGAGGAAAAGCTAGAATCGATAGCTTATTATGAACAGCTCATAAAAGAATACGGATCGGTTGAAGATGCCGATTACTTCCACTATCACTATCTCAGGTGTCTGCTCCTGAAGGGTAGGTATCGAGAATGCATAAAAGGATTCCATTCCTTTATCGCCACCCACCCTAAAAGCAAATGGGCTGGTAATGCCTACATGTATGCCGGCGAGGCCTACGGTTTATTAGGGGAGCCAGAATTAAGGATCAAGGAGTTTGAGAAGTTAGTCAGGTTCTATCCTCAATCTACCTTTGCCCAGACGGCCCGGTTTGTAATTGCAAGCTACCATGCCTTGCATGGAGATAGGAAGAAAGCATTCAACCTTTATCAGGACGTAGCTGAGAGGTCGCCGGAGAGTAAACTGGGCAAGGACGCTGCCGCCTTTGCCGAGGAGCTTGGTAACATCGAGACTGACGAATGGTTAAAATGAGGAAAGCGAAAAGAATCGCCATCTTATTATTCTTCATAGGGATAATTCTCTTTATCTCTCCCGTTCAGGTTGGGGCCGTAGTTGTTAGTCCTGGGAATAATGTGGTAACGCAGATCTTCGTTGCAAAGAAGGCAGGGGATACCCATATGATCTCAATCAGTCCGGCTTCTGGCTGGAAGCTGATAAGTGCCACATGCTCAGGTGCAGACTGGACTCAGGATGGGTATAGTTTCACCTTCATCGCTGATCAACCAGGCACCCGTGTTGTCACCGTTACTGGGGTCTTAGAGCGGGTAGGAGCAGGAGGGGGAGAGGGAGGGGGAGAACCCGAGAGGAAAGACTTTGCCTTAAAAGCAGCTGCGATGTATAGCATACTGGACTTTGAGAGCCCTTCTGAGGAAGTCGTTGTCTGTATTGATGCCGAGCCTATAAATATAGGCATCAAGGTGACTACCATCTCAGGAGGCACGACTTCAGGTACCGCTACATTCTCCCTGACGGGTGATCCAATAGGTAACCTTGTCCCACCAACGAACTCCATAGCAGCAGATGGCTCCGCCACCACTCAGTTACAGATAACCGCTACTGGAGAGGCCACTGTAGAGGTCTCAGCAGCTGTCCAATACGAGAGGGAGTTATTTGCGGGCAAGCCAAAGGCAACAGGAAGCGCTACCCTTACCGGGGAATCGCCAAAAATTACCGTCTTTGAGGTGGAGGTAACTGAGCTAAGTTTCACGGGAGATTATGGCATTTACAATATTACAGATCCAGTCTGGAAGAAAGTAGGTAATCCTGATAATCCTGCCTGTTACAAAAAAGATAGTAATCTAACTATGACAGTTAAGTTGGCCATAACCCCTTCATTGCCTACCCCTGTAACAATTAGCCTGAAAGCAGACGGGCCAGGAAATTTAGATGCTCAGAAGGATAATATCTCAATATCTGGTTCTGAGGCAACTGTTAGTGGAATTACAACTACGGGCAAGCTAGAAGACAAGATCTATTCTATCACACCAAGTTTTAACTGGAGTTTTTCGGGAGATGGGACAAACTGGAGTTCAGCAGGAACAAGTGGCGCACATAAGGTCTATGCTATCTACAACTCGCCAACATGTGGGAGCAGCAACTTTACTGAATCTCACATTGATGATGCAGTAGGCTGGGCATTAAATCAGAGTTCAGAAACTGCGATAGCGCATAAAGTTATGTGTGATGTAAGTGGTGCAATAACAAGTGGTTGTATTTGTAGCTCTAGCTTCGAATATATTTGGCAAGGTGCTAGAGGAGATCACAGTGATGGAATGTGCTGTTGTCGGGCAAAGGGAATGAGTGAAGCAATGCAGGTGCTCGGCGTTAGTGATTATACTACGCTTGTTTATGTCAATGAAAGACCTGAACCGGGGGTAAAAGGACCTAGTTATACAGATTACTGTCCAATTTGTGAGGAGGTAGGTCGCGGTGCTTGGTGGGCAGGTTTTTGGAATAACTGGGAAGGAGCTTGCAGGAGTCATGGGGCTGGTTCAATGTGCTATGCTCCAGCAGGTGAATTTGAAGGAACTTACGATCAAATACGGAATGATTTTGGGCCATATTATTGGGTGTGGGGTCCAAACCAAGCTGATATTTGCACTCATCTTCCACCCCCATAACTAAAAAAGAGGTGATAAAATGAAGTATTGTAATAAAAAAGTTGTTTTATTGGTTATGATATTTGTTGCCGCTGTATTTGTCTATTTAGGAGGGAAAATAGTGAAGGCAGAAGTAAAGAACAAAGCTACTAATTGGAATTCTCCTTCTTTAAGTTTCTTTTATGATGAACAGTCTAAGGACAATTTAATAAAATCATTGCCTGAGTGGAATATTCAGCCGATGATCTGGCCTACTAAAGAGGAGATTGAGAGCCATCTTGGAGTAGCAACTGAAAATCAAAAGGAAGAATGTATAAAATGGATTAAAAAGTATCTTAAAGATGAGTGGGTTCCCTGGGAGATTTCATCTTATATTTTACCTTTAAGGAATTGGGGGAAACCAGATACGCATTGGAAAGAAAAAGGGAAAGCAGACGTTTTCTTGTGCAGATATTCTATATGTAATTACTTGATTCAAATTATGGACGGGAACTGGGCTATTATTATTACGGTTAAAGAGGTAAGTAATATACCACCTGTCAAGAAAGATGCCCACAAAAATTTTGTTTCCAAAAAATTTGAACTTTTTTGGAAAGGCGAGCCGTCAAGGATGCGATTAGCCCAACAACAACCTGCAAATGTTACAAGAGGGGGTATAAATTTTGGTGAAAGATGGGCAACTTTCGTAAGTGATGGAAAATTTACCCAGTTTAAGATGAAAAAGATCTCAGGCCATAGGCTTTTTCCTGATCCTTATAAACCTAGATTTTCTGCTGCTCAAAAGTAAATAAATTTTTGTAAAGAGGTAACTACCTCAGCGTTCCTATCCATGAAGACTACCCCACTAACCCTTCCTTGAATAACCTCCTCGCGAAATATGTCTGAGTAATCTAAATTTATCCACGAAAAGCAGCCCTAAAATGCTCTATTTGGCATTTAGATCCAAACCACCATTTCTGAAACGCTCATTTAGCACGTTTCAGCCTAATTGGGGTCTGTTGAAAAAAAGGGGGAATTGACAACCTCTACTGGTGGTGGTAGAATGAGGATGCTATGACAGAGAAGGTCAGGGTTAGATTTGCTCCCAGTCCAACTGGGTTTTTACATATTGGGGGGGGGAGGACAGCTCTCTTCAACTGGCTCCTTGCTCGCCACCAGGGCGGAGAGTTTATCCTGCGCATTGAGGATACAGATGAATCCCGTTCCACCAGGATAGCAGCAGATAATATCTTAGAGAACCTCCGCTGGCTCGGACTTGACTGGGATGAAGGTCCGGAGAAAGGAGGCGGTATCATGCTATGCAAGAAAATTACAATCTGTTTTCTGATACTGGCAAGTGTTTTACTCGCAAATGGTGTATTATTTGTGGCAGATGGTGAGGTTCTGACAATGGAAGAGGAGTATAAACAAGATTTGAGCCGTATAGTCTTTTTGGATAAATCAAGAGATCTTAATGGTGTGGAAAGGCTCGCAGAAGAAATCGAAACCAAATGGGGCCGAAGGAACAAAGAATACTATGCAAATTTAATGTTGGAAGTTTGTAAACCCCTCAGCTCTGGACAATTCAAAGATGACCGGCAATATAGTCTTGCAAGAAAATACGCAATATTGGCTCTGGAGGAACCAGACAAAATTCCGCTTGAGACAGAGGTGGCGCTGGTGGGGCACGTGATGTCAGATATGGTCATACCGACTGCACCAAAGGGCCAAGAATGGGTACAGCAGCGAAAGACAGATATGAAGGTATGTTTCCACGCTTGGAAGCGATTGAAGGATGCCATTGATCCGAGCTGGGATCCGAATGATATGCCATTAGACAATGTCCCATCGCCTCCTGGCACTACTGTGTCAGCAGGGGCGGCGGCGCACCACATAAAAGATCCAAAGCTTCGCGCAGAATATAAAGCGGCCATCGAAAAGAATAGACAGAAAGCGGAAAGGTACACGAAGCAATATAGATTGCGAAAGCAGGAGAAGAGGTTTGCGCGAACAGCAGAGAAATATATCATTAGAGCGTACTCTAAGCCACCGTTTAATTTGGCGGGACTAAAACAATACCTGGAAGAATATGTCGCAGACCAAGGCACCAAGGCAAGAATATTGGATGCAGTTACACAGAACATGTCGAGAGAATAGATGGCGGGAATCAAGTTAACATGAGACATGTAAACAATCGCCGCCCTGAAAGCGCCCTAAAATTTCACCTTCAACACGCCAATTCCCAGACACCATTTCCCCTGCCCGATCCCCACTTTTTTTCCACTTTCAGCCTTAAGAACCACCCAAATCATCCAAAAATTACATTTTCCTCCCAATTCTATCTCATAACATCCCTGGTGAATCCACCCACAGACAGTATCAACCTTGAACCACTCCCACATCCTAACAATTCAAGGCCTCAATACCGATGTCCCAAAAACTAGCTTAATTCGTCACATTTACCGGGATAGTGATGACAAAGACGTGTGTGTGGACCCGGTGAAGGTGACGGTATTTGATTCTTCGCTGACTGCGTACAAGCGTGATGGCACGACCGAAGTGACAATGGACAAAGAAGCTGACCCGGGTGCCTATATGGCATACAACAATGATGATGACGATGCTGACGGTGGAGGAACTACAGCAGACAAGGATGACGATGACGTGCGAGATGGTGAAACGCCTAAAGAGGATGACACGATCAAGACCCATACTGACTTTGGTAGCATCTTTGACAGCCTGCAGACAGGCAAGGTGGTGCTGAAGCGGGACAACACAAAGGTCAAGCTGTGGAAGAACAGCTACAAAGGTGGAGCGAGTGAGGAAATTGTCTTTGACGCTGCGGGGAACACAGAGAAGGTATACGATCTGTCAAATGGGGATGATCGGACTGCTTTTGGGAATGATATTAAGGATAAGGACTTGTGGCTGGAAGGTTATCAGGCCAGTGCAGCCCTGAAGGATACAGGCCTGACTTTAATTTAACGGAGAACCTCGGTTCTGCGTACATGAACTACACAGGTGTTGGTGATGATACTCCCACAAAAAGTACTAAATGGGGCGTAAGATGGCTCTATAGGAAGAAGTCAAGCTGGAGTTTTAACCAACAAACAAATAAAGTGTACGATCCAACATGGAAAAGTTGGTCACAAGCTGTTGCAGATTATGGGACTGGGGCGAGCTATTCAGAAAAAGTATTTAAGCTAAAAGATTATGGAATTAACCCACACGAGGGAGCTCCAACGTATTTATGGCCAATTTTGAGTAATGGTAAGCATCGGCCCTAACGCCGAGAAAAAAAGGAGAGCACGATGAAAAAGACATTTGTTGTGACAATAGTTGGTCTGTTTGTGTGTTTAACAGTCGTAGTTTCCAGAGGAGAAGAGTTTACAGTAAAATCTCGGAAAAGCCTAGCAGACGAGATTGAGCTCTTGAAATCTTTCAAGCCTTCCTTTGACTTCGGAACAGAATCAAAGATTACGCCCCCTTCGAAGCATGCGGACATCTTACTCCTGTCCTTAGAATATTGCAATAACGATGTAGCGAAGCTAAAGCAGACTTTTCCCATCATCTGTGAAGCATTTAATCCGGCTATTGGCAACCTAGACAGGGATGAAGATGTGGAAGTCATAATTAATACGTCGCATTTGTGGGGCAATGCAACGCAATTCTTCGTCGTGGACAAAATGCTCGATAAAGACCGCATGGCCACCGTCAGGACATACGGGAAACGTTTTGACGATCTATATGGTATGAACATCTCAACACGTGATGTTGATGGAGACAAGATTGATGAGATAATTCTCAGCCGTAATGACAGTGAAATAGTTGGAGTCGATGAAAATAGGCGTGTGCTGAGAAGAAGGTATACCGAGACAATAGTGTTGAAATTTGCTGATGAGAATATAGAAATCGTATCGCCGTTATCAAAAACCTATACCGAGAGTGTTCCTACTACCGATGACAGATAGCAGAGAAGGTGAACTCAGGCTGCAGGCAAACCTGCGTGGAGTAGTAATGAAAGATTTTCTGTCTTTGCCTGCTCACTTCATTACCATTATTATCATGTCATTTTTGGGCCGCGATTGACAGATTGATAAAAATAAAAGGGGACAACGCTTCTCTTTTCTCCATAAGCTGAGGCATTTTGCCTCAGCTTTTTTATTATCCAATCAGGCACAGCTACGCTGCCTACCTGGCCGCCAGGACAAATAGCGTCCAGAAGGGGATAAACTCCCCCCCTTTCCTATGGGAGATAGTCTATCACATACTAAACGGTAATTCTAATTGTCATAGACCGGTAATTATAATTGTCGTCAAACATGGCTCTTCGAACTCAAAATTACTGAGATAGAAGCCAAAAAAAATCTCCCAAAAAGCTAAAACTATTGACTTTTTCATTTTTTAGCCTATAATATTACTCAGTATCATGAAAAGCAAATCTCAATTGATAACCAGTGTCTCTGGGGTGAGGGGAGTGGTGGGGAAATCTATCACTCCTGAGGTTCTGGCCCGCTTTGCTTCCGCCTACGGGGCATTTGTTAAGGGAGGTAAGGTGGTAGTGGGGACCGATAGCCGTCTTTCCCGGGAGATGTGCCGCTACGGTGTTTTTAGCGGACTGGTTTCTGTGGGATGCCAGGTCATTGACCTGGGTATCTGCCCTACACCGACCGTTCAGTTGATGGTTGAGAGTTTGAAAGTTAGAGGAGGGCTCGTCATTACCGCCAGCCACAATCCGGCTGAGTGGAATGGCCTCAAGTTTATTAGTGATGAAGGAGTCTTTCTCAATGCTCGTCAATGGAAGAAGCTACTCAGTATTTATCATGGCAACAGGATAAAGCGAGTGCCCTTTTATCGTCTGGGAAGGGTGAGAGAGAATTCCCTGGCTCTGTCTACTCACATCGAGAAAATCTTAAGTTATCTCAATGTGGACCTAATCAGGAAGAAAAGGTTCCGGGTAGCCTTAGACTGCGCCAATGGAGCGGGTTCGGTCATTACTCCCCTCTTCTTAAGGAGATTGGGCTGTCGGGTTCTCAACATCAACTGCCAGGTCAATGAAGTCTTTCCTCATCCCCCCGAGCCCATCCCTGAGAATCTCTCCAGTTTATCTCGTCTGATTAAAGAGAGAAGAGCGAACCTTGGTTTCGCCCAGGATGCTGATGCTGACCGATTGGCTATTGTCTCTGAAAAAGGATTCCCCCTGGGAGAAGAATATTCAGTCGCTCTTTCGACTCAGTTCCTTCTCCGGAAGAAGAAGGGCGTAGTGGTGGTTAACCTCTCCACCACTCGGGCTATAGATGATATCGCACAGAAATTTGGCTCCAGGGTAGTGAGGACTAGGGTAGGGGAGATTTATGTAGTAGAGGGAATGAAGAGGCACAGAGCAGTAATTGGTGGGGAAGGAAATGGTGGAGTGATTGACCCTCGGGCCCATTATGGAAGGGATAGCCTGGCAGGTATGGGGATTATCCTTCAATATTTAGCCGAATCTGGGAAAACCATCTCTCAACTGGCCGAATCTATTCCCCGTTATTATTTATTGAAGAGAAAGGTTCACTGCCCGGAAGATAAGAAAGAGAAAGTCCTTGAGTCCATCAAGGAGGAGCTGGCTGGGGAGGAGCTTTACCCGTTTAGAGATAAATCTCTAACGGGTCTTGACTTGAGAGATGGTGTCAAGGCGATCTGGGAAGATGCCTGGGTCCAGGTCCGCCCTTCAGGGACGGAACCAGCCATCAGGGTATTTGCTGAGGCTAAGACTAAGACAGAAGCCAGAAAAATAGCCAATTCCATATTGATGAAAATCAGGAGGATATGAACTTGCAGCTTTCTGATTTTGAGTATGATTTGCCCAAAGACTTTATTGCCCAGAAACCTCTGGAGCGCAGAGACGATTCTCGATTGATGGTCCTGGACAGGGAGCGAAAGAGCATTGAGCACAGCAATTTTCATCATCTACCGGATTTCTTAGCTGAGGGAGATATACTCGTCCTCAATCGTACCAAGGTCATCCCAGCACGCCTGAGGGGCCGTAAGGAGGGGACGGGGGGGAAAGTCGAAGTCCTTTTGCTGAAAATGAGGGAAGACCGTAGATGGGAGTGCCTGGCGAGACCAGGGAGAAGTGTGAAGGTGGGAGTGAAGGTCAGATTTGGTCAGGATGAGTTGATCGCAGAAGTGATTGGGGTAAACGCCGATGGCATCAGGATAATCCGGTTTGACTATAGGGGGGATTTTGGAAGAGCCCTGGATAGAGTGGGAGAGATTCCTATCCCTCCCTACATAAGAGATTTCTGTACGGACCGTCGGCTGGACGGTCAATCATTGGTCGGTGAGCGTTATCAGACAGTGTATGCTAATGAGGAAGGAGCAGTGGCTTCGCCCACCGCAGGACTTCATTTCAGTGAAGAGCTGCTGGAGAGGATCAAAGATAGGGGAGTAAAAGTGGTTTTCCTCACCCTTCACCTGGGATTGGGAAGCTTCCAGCCGATCAGAGTAAGTGAGATTGAAAAGCACCGGATTCAGGCGGAATTCTACCGAATACCAGAAGAGACAGTCAGGACTATTAATGAGAAGGATGGAAGGAGAATAATTGCGGTAGGAACAAGCACCATCCGGGCCTTGGAGACAGTTGCTGAAGATGGGCAGGTGAAGGCTCATTCAGACTGGACACAGCTTTTCATTTACCCCGGATACCAGTTCCAGATGGTAAGTGCTCTCATCACTAACTTCCACCTTCCTGGCTCATCCAATCTTCTCCTGGCATCGGCTTTTGCCGGGAGAGAGTTTCTGCTGTCTGCTTACCGGGAGGCTATTAAAGAGAGATATCGCTTCTACAGCTTTGGGGATGCCATGCTAATTAAATAGAGCTACTATTTATAAAACAGGTATGAAGCTTTTAACATTTTGCTAACAATGGCATTAAAAAATAGTCGCTGTCCCTATTAAAAAAATGAATTTCAAGCTAACTCATGAGGATAAAGAGACGGGAGCAAGAGCCGGTCGGATTACTACTGCTCATGGAACAGTGGAAACACCGGCCTTCATTCCGGTAGGAACCCAGGCTACGGTGAAGACGATGAGCCCGGAGGAACTGAAGGAGATTGGAGTCGAGATACTGCTAGCCAACACCTACCATTTGGCCTTGAGGCCGGGAGCCGAGATAATCAGGGAGGCGGGAGGACTGCATTCCTTTATGGGCTGGGACGGCCCTCTTCTTGTTGACAGCGGCGGCTATCAGGTATTCAGCTTGGCCAAGCTTCGCAAGATAACTGAAGAGGGAGTTCATTTTCAGTCTCACTTTGATGGCAGTCACCGTTTCTTTAGTCCGGAAGAGATAATCAAGATAGAGGAAGATTTAGGAGCTGATATTATCATGCCCTTGGATGAATGTACTCCCTATCCCTGCCAGGAGGATCAGGCTAAGATCTCAATGGAGATGACCTGCCGCTGGGCAGAGCGTTCCAAGAAAGCTCATAACCAGAACACTCAGGCCCTGTTTGGAATCGTTCAGGGAAGTTTCTATCCTGATTTGAGGAAAGAGTGTATTGAAACCTTAGTCGATTTAGATTTCTCCGGGTATGCCTTAGGGGGATTGAGTGTGGGAGAAGATAAGATTTTGACTTACCAGATTGTGGAATGCTGTGCTTCACTGCTACCCAGAGGTAAACCGCGCTACCTCATGGGACTAGGCAGTCC
>JAUWHM010000098.1 GCA_030605915.1 Nitrospirota bacterium
GAGGGATTGCGCAAGGCTCAGCAGTTGATGACTGAGGAGATGGGCAGAATAACCGGGGGACTGAACATACCCGGTCTTTCCCAGATGCTTGGCTCGGGAACTTAGAAATGTATCGTTACCCTCAAGCGGTGGTAAGAGCAATTGAAAATCTAAGCAAGCTTCCCGGCATCGGGCCGAGGACGGCTGAACGGTTGACCATCTTCCTCCTTAAGAGCCCTAAGGAGGAGGTGGAGGCTCTGGCCACCGCCATTGGAGAGCTCAAGGAGAAGGTGAGCTACTGCTCGGTCTGCGGGAACCTGAGCGAGGAAAGACAATGTTTCATCTGCCGCAATCCCAAGCGAGATAGGTCACTAATCTGCGTGGTGGAAGAGCCAAGCGATGCGGCCTCTATGGAGAAGACAAGCCAGTATAAAGGTCTCTACCATGTCCTCTCTGGAGCTCTCTCGCCTTTAGATGGAATTGGTCCGGAGAATCTTCGAATAAAGGAACTCCTGAAGAGGATAAAAGAAGAGAAGCCGCAAGAGATAATCTTAGCTACCAATCCCAATGCTGAGGGGGAAGTTACCGCTATCTATTTAGCCAAGCAGATCAATCCCCTGGGAGTAAAACTCACCCGGCTGGCTCGAGGGATTCCAATGGGGAGCAGCCTGGAATACATTGATGAAGTCACCCTGGGCAAAGCCCTGGATGGGAGAAGGGAGTTCTGAGATGAAAGGGCTGATCGAGATTCGCTGGCATGGTCGTGGTGGACAGGGAGCAAAGACAGCCGCACAATTTCTTGCCGAGGCCGCCCTTGAGGAGGGAAAGTTCATCCAGACCTTTCCCGAATATGGTCCGGAGAGGGCAGGAGCTCCCATGATGGCGTTTACAAGAATTGCCAAAAGCCCCATAATCCTTCACAGCGGAGTGCGCAGTCCTGAGATCGTGGTGGTGATAGACCCCACCCTGATTAAGACCATAGACGTCACTGAGGGCTTACCCGAAGAGGGTGTCCTTCTCGTCAATACGGAAGAATCCCCCCAGGATATAAGGAAGCAGTTAAACTTTAATAAAGGAAAGGTCTGCACCGTAGATGCTACAAAGATTGCTCTCGAGACCCTAAAACTTCCCATGCCCAACACCCCCATGTTAGGAGCCCTCCTTAAAGTAAAACCCCTCGTCTCTATGGAGCAACTAAAAAAAGAGGTTGAGGCTAAGTTCCTGAAAAAATTAGGCAAGGATAAAACAAAGGCAAATATGGAAGGAATCGAGCGGGCATACAAAGAGGTTAAGATAGGTTAAAGTATGAAGAAAAAGGGCTGGAAGGAGATTCCCATAGCCGGATTGATTACCGAGGCAGGCTCTGCCGCCAAATATAAGACTGGCGACTGGCGGACTTTTAAGCCGGTGAGGGATGAGGATAAATGCATCCATTGTCTTATCTGCTGGATATACTGTCCGGATTCCTCAATCTTGGTTAAGGATGAGAAGATGGTTGGCTTCGATTATGAGCACTGTAAGGGGTGCGGCATCTGTGCCTCCGTCTGTCCCAAAAAATGTATTAAGATGGAGAAAGGATGATGGCTAAAAAGATTCTTGCTTTAACCGGAGACCAGGCAGCCGCATTTGCTATGAAGCAGATTGAGCCCGATGTGCTAGCCGCCTATCCCATTACGCCGCAGACCGAAATCGTAATGAACTATTCCCAGTATGCTGCCGATGGTCTGGTTAGGACGGAGATGATTCCCGTTGAGAGTGAGCATTCGGCCATGTCTGCCTGTGTAGGAGCAGTTGCCGCTGGCGCCCGCACTATGACGGCAACTTCCTCCCAGGGCCTTGCCCTTATGTGGGAAATCCTCTATATCGCCTCTTCTCTACGACTTCCCATTGTTATGCCTGTAGTGAACAGAGCCCTTTCTGGTAATATAAACATCCACTGCGACCACTCCGACACCATGGGGGCCAGGGATTCGGGCTGGATTCAGGTATATTGCGAGAATCCCCAGGAGGTATACGAATCCATAATCTTAGCCATAAAGATCGCTGAGGATAAGGAGATTCTTCTTCCGGTGATGGTCTGTCAGGACGGATTCATCACCTCCCATGGGGTGGAGGGCGTAGAGACTCTTGAAGATGATAAGGTTAAGGAATTTATTGGTGAGTATAAGCAAGAATTTTCCCTCCTGAATGTGGACAAGCCCTTAACCTACGGGCCCCTGGACCTGCAGGACTACTACTTTGAGCATAAGCGCCAGCAAGCTGAAGCTATGGCCAATGCCAAGAAGAAGATTCCTGGAATAATCTCTAAATTTGAGCCGTTAACCAATAAGCGCTACGACTTCATTGAAAAATACCGCCTGGATGATGCAGAAGTTGGTATTCTTGCCTTAAGCTCAACTTGTGGCACCACGAAGGTAGTGGTAGATGAGTTAAGAAAAGAGGGCAAGAAAGTCGGCCTACTTAAGTTGAGGTTCCTCCGTCCATTTCCGGCAGAGGAGATTATCCAAGCCTTATCAAAACTAAAGGCGGTGGCTGTGCTGGATAGGAGCGAGTCCTTCGCCGATCACGGAGGGCCGGTATTTAACGAGGTGCGTTCTGCCTTATATGAGCTTAATAAGAAGCCCTTGATGACAAACTATATCTATGGTTTAGGGGGTAGGGACGTAGGTCTTTCTCAAATCAAAAGCGTCTTTGAAGATTTATTTAAAATCGTTGAAAAAGGAGGACCCAAGAGTTTAGTTAACTACCTGGGAGTAAGATAATGGCAAACCTAAAGGATCTTTCTAAGTTACCCGAGCGGTTAGGTCCTGGGCACAGGCTCTGTGCCGGCTGTGGGGCATCCATTGCTGTGCGTCAGGTTCTTATGGGAACAAAAGACCCTGTTGTCGTAGGCGCATCCACTGGATGTCTTGAGGTAGCTACCACCATCTATCCATTTACTGCCTGGCGAGTCCCCTTTATCCATAACGCGTTCGAAAACGTTGCCGCAACCATATCCGGGGTTGAGACTGCCTACCGGGCTTTGAAGAAACAGGGAAAGATAAAAAAAGAGATTAAATTCATTGCCTTTGGCGGCGATGGTGGCACCTACGACATTGGCATTCAGTCACTCTCGGGGGCGCTTGAGCGGGGCCATAAAATGGTCTATGTCTGCTACACTAACGAAGCTTACATGAATACTGGAATACAACGTTCAGGAGCAACACCCTGTGGTGCCTCCACCACTACTGCGCCTGCGGGAAAGGAAAGCTACGGCAAGCCGCAGAGCAGAAAAGACTTAACGGCAATTGTCGCCGCTCATCATATTCCCTATGTGGCGCAAGCGACAATCTCTCACTGGAAGGACTTAATCACCAAGGCCCAGAAAGCCTTTGCTGCGAATGGCCCGGCATTTATCAATGTCCTATGTCCCTGTCATCGCGGCTGGAGATATCCTCAAGAGAACACGGTAGAGATTGCAAAGTTAGCCGTTGAGACCTGCTTCTGGCCTCTTTATGAGGTTGAGAATGGAAAATGGCGCATAACTTACCGTCCTAAGGAGAAAAAGCCAATAACCGAATGGATTAAATCTCAAGGAAGATTTAAACATCTCTTAAAAGAAGAAAACAAACCTGTCGTTGAAGCCATCCAGAAGGAAATCGATGAGTCCTGGGCACATTTGGAGAAACTTTGCTCTTTGTAAATTTAAGTTAAAAGAATCTCCTTTTTAAGTGTTGTAGGGGCGACATTTACTTGTCCTGCCTGTCCTGAGCGCAGCCGAAGGGAGCGCAGTAGAAGGGAGCTTGTCGAATGGATGGCGCCCGTTGTTACTCAGCCTTGCATTTCCTAACGCTCTTTGGTAAAATTATATTCGTTCCCCGGTAGCTCAGTCGGTAGAGCAGGTGGCTGTGCACCCAAGCGCAGCTTCCACGGGAAACCGCAGTTGAAAAAGCGGGCTAATTCAGGGAAGCCTAAGGCCGCAAGGCTATGGTAATCCTGAGCTATCCGCCTCAGGCGGAGAGTGCAGAGACTATACACCTGCTGCCCTAACGTGAAGTCGAGGGCAAAGAGATAGTCCAGGCCTTGAGGAAACTCAGGGGTAACTGTAACCACCGTGTCGCAAGTTCGAGTCTTGCCCGGGGAGCCATTTTGAACGGTGAAGAAGGAGAAATCCGGTCACACGGAACTGGATTCCTCCTTTTTCTTTTGGGCAAATTTGAATTTTCCCCCGCAGTCGCCCCCACCCGACCGCTGGGCATTTTTGTATAATCTCTCTCGTCGCAACTACCTTTATAATAAAGACTTATTTCAATGAAATCTTTTGAATAAATAATCTCTTTGATGAATTTTTTGATGACCAGATTCTTTTCAATTCCTTTTCTCGCGGCAAAGTCTTTTAGGAATTTTCGGAGGGTGTTTTGGAAGATTTCAGGGGAGAATTAAAATTGAATGAATTGAAATACAACTGAGATTTTGTTCAATTTTTTCTTGACAGGAGATCTTGCATTTTATATAATGGTAATTGATTTGAGAAGGGAGGTTATAATGGCTAATAGAATTGCCCCAAATCCTTTTACCCCGAAGTCTGGAATGGAACCAAAATTTTTTGCTGGCAGGGATAAGGAAATAGAGCTATTCCACAAAAAACTTGTTGAAGCCAAACATAGAAGATATGACCACTTCTGCATATTGGGAGAATGGGGGATCGGCAAGACTGCGCTGTTTAAGGAATTCAAAAAGATTGCTCAAACGAGGAGAATTCTTGCAACTTATGTCTCTATACGCGAGTTCCAAGAGAGCGATAGATTCATAAATGCCACAGAACACTTGATAACTCATATCCCCAGATCTCTACCGTTAAAATTTGAAACATTAACAAACTTCAAAAAATTTCTCTCTGGGGTGGGTGTAACACTTCCCTTTATTGGTGGTGGCATACAGGTTAGCGAAAAACAATTATCAGGAGATCCTCAGGCATTACTTTTAGATGCCCTGATGAGGCTTTGGAAAGACCTGAAGCAACAGACGGATACTATTGTGGTACTTCTGGACGATGCACAAAACTATAAACCCATTTCCGGTTTTCTGACCATTATCAAGAATGTATTATCGGATGATGAAATCCAGAAAAAAACAGGTTATCTCTTTATTCTAACAAGTACAAATATAGGATGGGATGAGTTTCTTAAGAAGCATCATCCTATCGGCAGGTTTTTTACTCCGGTTCTAACTCTCCATAACCTCTCTGAAGAAGAAACACACTTTCTGGTACAAAAAAGTCTGGATTCAACGGGAGTCAAGGTATCAAAATCTATCCTGAAGAAGATTTATGAATATACTGAAGGGCATCCCTACGAACTCCAGATATTATGCAGTTATCTATATGAGAATCAGATAGGGAGAAAAATCACTGTCAGATCATGGGATACATCACTCGGTTTAACCCTGGAGAATCTGGGTCAAATATTACTAGATACACTTATCCGGGAAGCTAGTGATAGAGAACGACAGCTCCTCAAGGTGTTAGCAAGCGTGGAATATCCACTGGAATGGAAATCAATCATACCGCTTGTTAAAAACATGGCTAAAAGTTTTCCTTCCCACTCTGTGGGGAAATTTCTCTCAAGGCTTTTAGAGAAGGGGTTAATCCAGCAACCTAAAAGAGGTGTATATAAACTTCCTGATAGAATGTTCAGGGAATACATCTTAAGACTTGAATAAATTGAAATATTTAACACTAATATGTCAATTGTTTCAAGCGAGGTGATAAAATGAAGGCTGCAGTTTATACGAGGGTGTCGATTGACAATCAAGTCGAGAAAGAATTTAACTCTTGTGAGGCTCAGGAAGAAAAGATCAGGTCCTTTATCAAAAGCCAGGAAAACATGAGCGTTTATAGGGTTTATTCCGACCTAGGATATACGGGCGCAAACCTGAATAGACCAGCGTTATCCGAGATGATTAAGGACATAAGAGAAAACAACATCAATCTTGTTATTTCCTATAAAATTGATAGGCTCACAAGATCGCCTAAAGACTTCTACCAACTGATAGAGTTATTTGAAAAACATAATGTTGATTTTATCTCTGTAACGGAAAGGTTTGATACCTCGACTCCATCAGGAAGACTTCTTAGAAATATCATGTTGACCTTTGCTCAATTTGAGAGAGAGCTTGCCAGTGAAAGAACCAGAGATAAAATGCTTCAGAGGGCACAAAAAGGTATGTGGAACGGTGGGATTGTGCCTTTTGGATATAAGACAAAAAATAGGAAACTTGTTATAAACAAAAATGAGGCTGATGTTGTAAAGAGAATCTTTGAAACTTATACAAGTACAGGCTCTTTATTCAAGACATATAAGGAATTAAAGGCAGAAGGTATTATTGATAGGCAGGGTAAGTCACTTTCAAAAAGTGCCTTACATTATATTTTGAGAAATATCGTTTACACTGGAAAGATAAAATATGCCGGGGGAGTTTATCAAGGTAATCATGAACCGATTATTTCAGATGGTTTATTTAATCTGGCCCAAGAGTGCCATAAGGAGAAAATTAGAAAATTGAGGTTATACAAAGATTTTCTTCTTTCTGGACTAATCTCCTGTAGAGAATGTAACTCCTCAATGACGCCATGCTATACGAACAAAAAGGCTAAACGCAAGACCAGGCGCTACTATTATTACAGATGTACCAGCACTTTTAAGAGAGACTGGAACTCCTGTAATACAAGGCAAGTCAACGCAAACAGATTAGAGGATTATATCTTTGACAATCTGGAAAGAATCTCGCTTGATACCAAATATATTGATAGTTTGATCTTCAAGCTCAATTATGAGCCGTCGGGTGGTCACATCCAATCTGGAGAACTCCGAGAGGTCGACGCAGAGACTCTTCAGGTGAC
>JAUWHM010000146.1 GCA_030605915.1 Nitrospirota bacterium
CCGGGGGGAATAATGCCGGCGATTTCTCAAGGCTTCTGGGCAACGGCAACGAATTTGGATTAAAGCACATCCATTATACCTATCAGAAGGGAGAAGGAGGCATTGCTGATGCCCTGGGTTTGGCCGAGCACTTTGCCGGGGGTGGAAAGATAGTGGTGATATTAAGCGATAACATCATTGAGAAGAGCATAAGGGATTATGTGGAGAAATTCAAAGCTCAGCCGGAGGGAGCTAAGGTGATCTTGAAAGAAGTGGAAGACCCAGAGCGTTTTGGAGTGGCTGAGATTAGAGATGGCAGATTAATTTCGGTGGAGGAGAAGCCAGCCAAGCCCAGCTCCAATTATATAGTTACTGGCATATATATGTATGACAGCCAGGTCTTTGACATTATAAGGACTCTGAAACCTTCCCGCAGGGGAGAGCTTGAGATAACTGATGTGAACAATGCTTACATAAAGAAGGACCAGATGACTTATGATATCCTGGATGGATGGTGGACGGATGCGGGGACCTTCGATTCGCTTCTTAGGGCGAATAAGTTAGTAGCTGAAAGGGCCATGTCCATTGCGAAATGAAAACAGGAGGCTAAACAATTCCCTTATTAAACTCCCCACCTTAAATCCTCTCCCTACCCCAAAGGGCACAGGCAGAGTGGAGACGGAAGGACGAGAAAAAATGGTCGCTGTCCCTATTTAAAACATGAAGATTCTTATCACCGGCTCAAGCGGTATGTTAGGCACTGCCCTCTGCCAGGAACTGGCGGATGCTTATGAAATTATAGGACTGGATGTAAGGGAAGCTCAAGGCTCAGGGCTCAAAGGACTTACCGTGCCCGCTGGCAGGCAGGTTAAATGTGATATTACTGACCAGGCTGAGGTAGCCAGAGCAATTTGTGAAATAAGCCCTGATTTAGTAATTCACACTGCTGCTTATACCGATGTGGATGGATGTGAGACCTGTCCAGACAAAACCTACCAGATAAATGCCGCTGGTGCCCGCAATGTTGCTTTGGCCTGCCAGAAATGTGAGGCGGCCGCGGTCTATATAAGCACAGATTTTGTCTTCAATGGCAGAAAAGCGCAGCCCTACATTGAGCAAGATAAGCCTCACCCTCTTAATACCTATGGTAAAAGTAAATTGCAAGGAGAAAGACATTTCTCCTCTCTTTTGGTTAAATATTTCATTATTCGCAGCTCCTGGCTATTTGGCCGGTTTGGCAAAAACTTCGTGGATACGATATTAAAGCTGGTAAAGGAGGGGAAAGAGCTTAAAGTGGTAAACGACCAGGTTGGTTCTCCTACCTACAGCAAGGATTTGGCTAAGGCAATAGGAAATCTGATAGAGACATCTTCCTACGGGTATTTCCATATCTCCAATGGGGGTAGCTGTTCCTGGTATGAATTTGCCCGGGTCATACTGAAATGTGCCCACCTTAAAGATGTAAAGGTAAGACCGATAACTTCCGAGGAGCTTAATCGCCCCGCTACACGAAAGAGTGCTGCAAGCGAAAGACCCAGGATGTCCATTCTCGATAATACTCACTATATTCAGACTGTAGGTAAACCATTGAGGCCCTGGCCGGACGCGCTGAGAGAATATCTTGAGGAAGTAAAGATAAGATAAGCTTACAAAAGCGATAGCAGCATATTTATAGATTTGCGATTTTTTTTGACTTTTGTTTCTAAGTTTGTTATAGTGACTGCTGGATAAAATGTTGAGGGTCATCGGGGGAGAGGCAGGGGGGCGTCGGTTAGCCATCATGAGGGGACGAGCTACCCGGCCGACAGCAGATAGAGTTAGGGAATCGCTCTTCAACATATTGGGAGAAAAAGTAATTGGGGCGGAGGTGCTGGACTTATTTGCCGGGGTAGGGAGTCTGGGCATAGAGGCCTTAAGCCGGGGGGCGAGGAAAGCAGTCTTCGTTGATAAGAAAAGTGGCTGTGCAAGAACTATAAGGAGAAATTTGGAGAACCTGGGTTTCAGTGAGAGGGTGGAGGTTTATAAGAAGGAGGCAAATAAGGCTATTAAGTTTTTAGCTAAAAGAGGGAGAAAATTCGGGCTCATCTTCCTGGATCCTCCATATGGAAGCGATTTAGCGGAAGCAACTTTACAAGAGTTAACCAGAAGCAATATAATAGATGATGAGGCAGTAGTGGTGATTGAACACTATCGAAAGAAAGTTATCCCCCAGCAGGTGGGGAATCTCAAATTAATCAGAGAATATGAATATGGAGATACAAAACTGTCTTTCTATAGGAGGTGAGGGAAGTGGCAAGGATAGCTGTCTATCCGGGAACCTTTGACCCAGTTACCTATGGACATATTGATTTAATTAAAAGGGCGCTGACCGTCTTCGATACTGTGATTGTAGCAGTGGCCCACAGCTTAGATAAGAAACCTCTCTTTTCAGTCGAGGAGAGGGTAGAGATGCTAAAGAAAGTCACTGAGGATATACCGGGAGTGAAGGTGGACCATTTCGGTGACCTTCTGGTAGACTATGTGAGGAAACAAGGGGCCAGGGTGGTTATCAGAGGACTGAGGGTCATCTCTGATTTCGAATTTGAGTTCCAGATGGCTCTTACCAACCGCAGCTTCGCTGAGGACATCGAGACGGTCTTCATGATGACTAATGAATCTTATTCCTTCCTCAGCTCTCGAATAATCAAGGAAGCGGTCGGCCTGGGGGCGGATGTCCAGAAATTTATTCCACCCCTGGTGGAGAAGAAGTTGAGGGAGAAGCTCAGAGGCTAAAAGGAGATTAAGGTCGTGATAAGATAGGAGGTAAGCATGGCCGTACCGAAGAAGAAGGTTTCCAAGTCAAGAAGGGATAAGAGGCGGACTCATAAGAAGCTTTCTCTTCCCACTCTCTCCAAGTGTTCTCATTGTGGTCAGCCGAAGCTCAGCCATCGAGTCTGTCCCAATTGTGGATACTATGGGAAAGAGATGGTGATCGTGGTGAAAGAAGCCAAAAAATGAGAGTGGCCATTGATAGCATGGGTGGAGATAAAGCTCCTCAGGTCAATGTGGAGGGAGCGGTCTCAGCGGCTAAGGAGATGGATTTAGAGCTCATCCTGGTCGGAGATGAAACTGCTATCAAGAAGGAGCTGGCCAGGCACCAGACTAAGCATCTGAAGATCTCTCTAAAAGGGGCCAGCCAGGTAGTGGGAATGGATGAACTCCCTATCTCGGCCATCAGGGGCAAGAAGGATTCTTCCATCGCAAGAGCGGTTAAACTCCTTCAGGAGGGAAGGGCAGAGGCACTGGTAAGTGCTGGCAATACGGGAGCCGCCCTTGCCGCCGCCAAAATTTATTTAGGGACGCTACCCGGGGTAGACCGGCCGGCCATTGCTACCTCCATGCCTACCCCTACTGGGACCTCTATTCTTCTCGATGCCGGAGCTAATGTTAACTCCAGACCAAGGAGCCTCTGCCAGTTTGCCATTATGGGAAGCATCTATGCTGAATACATCCTGGGTAAGTCCAGGCCCAAAGTGGGTATCTTGAGCATTGGAGAGGAGGAATGGAAGGGGAACGAACTGACCAGGGAGACTTGTCGACTGTTAGAAGGAACATCAATGAACTTCGTGGGAAATGTGGAGGGAAGGGACATCTTCAATGGTCAGGTGGATGTCATCGTCTGTGATGGCTTCATTGGAAACATTGTTCTCAAAGCCTGTGAAGGCTTAGCTGAGACCTTAGAGCGTTCTCTCAGAGAGGAACTGAGTCGTAAGTTGAGGACCAGACTGGGCGTCCTTCTCATTAAAAGGGCATATCAAGATTTCCAGAAGAAAGTGGATTATGCCGAGCGCGGGGGAGCCCCTCTTCTGGGAATTGACAGTGTCTGCATCATTTCCCATGGAAGTTCCTCTCCCAAGGCAATCAAGAACGCCATTCGAGTAGCCTGGGAACTGGTCAACCGCCGGGTAAATGAGCATATTAAGGAGGCAATTTCAAGATGGGAAGATCCACCGCTATAGTTGGCACTGGTTCTTTCGTCCCGGAGAAGGTTCTTACCAACCTTGACCTGGAGAAGATGGTAGATACCAGCGATGAGTGGATCAGAACGAGAACTGGTATCCGGGAACGCCGTATCGTTGATGAGAAGACAGCCGCCTCAGATTTAGCGGTAAAGGCAGCCCAGCAGGCTTTAGAGCAAGCAAGAATCAGTCCATCTGAGATAGACCTGATAATCGTAGCTACGGTTATGCCCGATATGTCTTTTCCCTCCACCGCCTGTTTGGTTCAAGACAGGATTGGAGCCAAAAAGATAGCCGCCTTTGATTTAAGTGCGGCCTGTTCTGGATTTGTTCACAGCTTGGCGGTAGCTCATCAATTCATAAAAAATGGTGTCTATGAGACAGCTTTAGTGATAGGAACGGAGACCTTATCCAAGATCACTGATTGGACCGATCGTAATACCTGCGTCCTGATGGGAGATGGAGCGGGAGCAGTGGTCCTGCGGCCAACAGATGAAGGTAGAGGCATTCTCTCCTTTTGTTTGGGGGCAGATGGCAAGGCCGGGGACCTGTTAAAACTTCCGGCGGGAGGGTCAAGGCTCCCAGCTACTCACGAAACCATTGATAAGGGATTGCACTATATCAAGCTGAGAGGCAGTGAGCTTTTCAAGATAGCGGTAAGGGTTCTGGCCAAGGCAGGCGAGGAAGCCCTATCCCAATGTGGCTTGTCCTCAAAGGATGTCTGTCTATTCATTCCTCATCAGGCCAATATCCGGATCATGCAGGCGGCCGCTGAGAAGGCCGGTATTCCTCTCTCCAGGCTTTATTCGAACATAGATAAATATGGAAATACCTCAGCCGCCAGTATTGCTATTGCCTTGGATGAAGCTTACCGGAGAGGAAAGATCAAAGAGGGCGATATCATCCTCCTTGATGCATTCGGAGGCGGCTTAACCTGGGGGGCATGTGTTATTAGATGGTAGCTTTCGCTTGCCTACGGCACTGCTTACGGCTGTGCAGCACTCTTACGTGTCTCTTTCCCGGTCAGGGAGCACAATATGTGGGAATGGGGGAGGATTTATATAAAAACTTTCCCATAGCCCGGGAGATTTTTGAAGAGGCAAGCCGTGCTTTAGACTTCGATCTGAAAAGGATTTGCTTTCAGGGTCCCAAAGAAGAGCTGGACTTAACTGAGAATGCCCAACCCGCTGTCCTCGCTACAAGCATAGCTTGTTTAAGAGTATTTGAGCATCGACTGTCCGCTACCGGCTATAAATTAGAAGCAGTGGCCGGGCACAGCTTAGGGGAATATTCAGCATTAGTAGCCGCCGGTGCCCTAAGATTTTCTGAGTCCGTTAAATTAGTTCGCCGCCGTGGCCACTTTATGCAGGAAGCCTCCCGGGCTAATCCAGGCGGGATGGCGGCCATCATTGGTCTCACGCTAAAAGAAGTGCAGAAAGTTTGTGAGGAGGGACAAAGGAAAGGAGTTTTGAAAATAGCCAATCTCAATTGCCCGGGGCAAATAGTAATTTCTGGAGAGAAAGAAGCTCTTGAGTGGGCTACCCGAAGAGTACTGCCTGTGACACGTAAGAGTGCTGCAAGCGAACGGCACTGCCTTACGGCTGTGTTTCGCCGTAAAGAGAGAGCAAAAGAAAAGGGAGCTAAGAAGGTGGTTAGTTTAGCGGTAAGTGGCCCTTTCCATTCTCCCCTGATGGAGTCTGCATCCGAGCAGCTTGCCCGGGAAATAGAGGCTGCCGATATTCACCGTCCCCAGATTCCCTTCCTGGCCAATGTTCCGGGAGATTTCATCAGTGAACCTTCAGAGATTAAATCTGCTTTAATTAAGCAACTCTCCAGTCCGGTGCTCTGGGAGAAGTCAATGAGGAGCGCAGTTGAGAAGGGAATTAACTCCTTTGTGGAAATCGGTCCGGGCAAGGTTCTTAGAGGGCTACTGCGAAGGATTGATAAAAGGCTTAGGTGTTATAATGTCCAAGACAGAGAAAGTTTAGAGAAAACGCTTGATGGGCTAAAGGAGAATTAGTATGCTCTTAGATAACAAAGTGGCCATTGTAACCGGGGCGGCTCAGGGGATAGGCAAGGCCATTGCCTTGGCTTTAGCTCGGGAAGGAGCCAATGTAGTCATCTGCGATATTAATCTGGCAGGAGCGGAAGCCATTGCCATGGAGATAAAATCCCTGGGGAGGGAGACCCTCGTCTTTGAGGTTGATGTATCCATGACTGACCAGGTAAACGGGATGGTAGAGAAAACACTTGACAGCTTTAAGCGGATTGATATACTAATCAACAATGCTGGGATAACCCGAGATGCCCTGATTGTTCGCATGGATGAATCTGACTGGGATAAGGTGATTGGGATAAATCTCAAGGGAGCCTTCAACTGCAGCAAAGCGGTAGTAAAGGGAATGATGAAGCAGCGTAGCGGCAAGATCGTCAGTATTGCCTCGGTAATTGGCCTGGTGGGAAACGCGGGACAGGCCAATTATGCCGCTTCCAAGGCAGGAATTATTGGTTTGACCAAGAGCTTAGCCAAGGAATTAGCTCCCCGGGGGATAAATGTGAATGCCATTGCCCCTGGATTTATAGAGACAGAGATGACCAACAGATTATCGCCAGAAGTGAAGGCAGGGATGCTCAAGCGTATTCCCTTGTCTAAGTTCGGGAAAGTGGAGGATGTAGCTAAGGTAGTCCTCTTCCTCGTTTCCGAGCAGGCGCGCTATATCACCGGTCAGGTGATAAATGTTGATGGTGGAATGATAATGTAAGGAGGTGCAGAGATGTCCTGGGAGGAAAAGATCAAGCAGATTATCGTTGACCAGCTAGGAGTGGAGACTGATAAGGTTACCCGAGAAGCCTCATTTATTGATGACCTGGGAGCGGATTCTTTAGATACAGTAGAGCTGGTCATGGCTTTAGAGGAAGAGTTTGATGTCGAGATTCCGGATGAGGATGCAGAGAAGATTACCACTGTAGGAGAGGCGATTAATTATATAAAAGAGCACACCAAATAAGATAGAAGTTTTGAGTTGCTTGAGAACTCCATGAACTCCATAGAACTCAATGAACTGTAGTGGGAGGGATGGTGAAACGACGAGTAGTAGTCACGGGAATGGGAGTTATCTCTCCCGTTGGTAATGGGAAAGAGGAATTCTGGACATCTCTTACCCAGGGGCGCAGTGGCGTAGGTCGACTTACCCTTTTCGACCCCACCGATTATGATAGCCAGATTGCTGGCCAAGTCAATAATTTCGATGCACCAGCCCGCCTCGGCAAAAAAGAAGCCAGGCGGATGGACCGTTTTACCCAGTTTGCCCTGGTAGCCGCCTTAGACGCCGTCGAAGACGGCAGATTAGACCTGAGCCGGGAGGATCTAGACAGGATTGGAGTGCTGGTTGGTTCTGGAATTGGGGGACTATCAACCATTGAAGCAGAGCACGCTACCTTATTAGAAAGAGGTCCCTCCAAAATCTCCCCTTTCTTCATCCCTATGCTCATCGTTGATATGGCTTCCGGACAGATTGCTATAAGGTTAGGGGCAAAGGGACCAAATTTTTGTGTGGCTACTGCCTGTGCTTCGGCATCCCATGCTATTGGCGATTCCTGTAGAATAGTTCAGCGAGGGGAGGCTGAGGTGATGATTACTGGAGGAACGGAGGCGGCTGTCACCCCGCTTGGGGTAGGTGGCTTTTGTGCCATGAAAGCCCTTTCTACTCGTAACCATGAGCCGGAGAAGGCCAGTCGTCCGTTTGATAAGATGAGAGATGGCTTCATAATGGCGGAAGGAGCGGGAATCGTCATTTTAGAAGACTTAGAGCATGCCCTCAAGCGGGGAGCACATATTTATGGGGAATTAGTTGGCTATGGAATGAGTGGCGATGCTTATCATATCACTGCTCCAGCTCCTGGGGGTGAGGGAGCCGCCAGGGCTATGCAGTGGGCTCTTAAGGATGCCAACCTCAAGCCAGAGGCAGTTGATTACATCAATGCCCACGGAACCTCTACTCAACTGAATGACAAGTTTGAAACGATGGCTATAAAGACAGTTTTAGGGGAACATGCTAAGAAAGTAGCGGTGAGCTCCACCAAGTCCATGACCGGCCATCTCTTAGGAGCCGCCGGAGGGGTAGAGCTGATTGCCTGTCTTTTAAGTATAGAAAGGGGCGTTATTCCACCTACTATAAATTATGAATATCCTGACCCTGAATGTGACCTCGATTATGTTCCCAATCAGGCCCGACACCAACAGGTCCAAGTAGTTATGTCTAACTCCCTGGGATTTGGTGGACACAATGCTACCTTAGTAGTGAGGAGGTATCAGCAATAGTTGTTGGATGAGGAGCGAGAAAAAGAACTTTTTGAGTGCCAGCGAAGAATTGGTTGCCTCTTCCAGAATTTAGCCCTGCTTAATGAGGCCTTAACCCATAGGTCTTTCTCATACGAAAGAGGGGAACATTTCAAAGATAATCAGCGACTTGAGTTCTTAGGCGATGCTCTCCTGGGAATGCTCGTGAGC
>JAUWHM010000125.1 GCA_030605915.1 Nitrospirota bacterium
AAGATCCCCCTCACCCTTCCCTCTCCCCCCAGGGGAGAGGGAAGGGTGAGGGGATTGAATGGAAAAGCAGGATGAAAGGAAATGGTCGGATAAGGGCGAGGAAGAAGCTCAGAGAGCACAGAAGAGAGAGAAGGAAGAAAATCTTTAGGGGTTTAGGAAGACTGACCCTCCTCCTTTCCCTTATAGCTGGGCTTGCTTTAGCCGGGAAAAAGGTGGAGGATTTCCTTCTCAGATCCCCTTTCTTCCAGATTAAGGAAGTAAATTTTAAGGGAGCTACCTGCCTTGGGCAGGGGGTCTTAGAGAACTTAGCCAATATCAAGTTGGGTGAGAATATATTCCAGATCAATTTAAAGAAAGTCCAGGAACGTCTGGAAAGGCATCCCCGGGTTAGAGAGGCTTCGGTCTCACGAGGCTTCCCCAATGCGGTCACAGTTGATATTGTGGAGAGGGAAGCAGTTGCCCTTTTTGAAAGCGCCGGGGAAATCTATCCCGTTGATGGGGAGGGAGTTGTGTTGCCCCGCCCTGGGCGGGCTAATCCTTTCCCTCCTTCTCTTCCCTTCATTAAAGGAGTTGAGGGGTACCGGCTAAAGGTGGGAGAGAAGCTTCAGTGGCCGGAACTGACGGCTGTCTTGGATGTGTTAGAGGCTCTCACCTCATCCGATCTAAAAATTTCTGAAGTGGACCTCCGACCGAATAGACCAGTTCTAAGATATAATGGAACAAGGGTCTTATTGGGAGAGCTGAATAAAGAGAAATGGGTGAAAGAGTTAAAACTCATTCTATCTGATCTAACTGAGAGGAAAGAGGAAGCAGAATATATAGATTTGAGGTTTTCCAGACCAGTGGTGAAGATTAGGTGAAGAAGCAGGAATTTGTGGTTGGGTTGGACATTGGCACCACCAAGATCTGTGCTATGATCGGCCGTCACCATGAGAGTGGTGTGGTGGAGATAATGGGAACGGGAGTTACTCCTTCCAAGGGTCTTCGGAAAGGAGTAGTGATAAATTTAGAGAGCACCATTGATTCAGTAGAAAGAGCTATTGAAGAAGCAGAAGGGGAATCGGGAGTGGAGGTGACCAGAGTCTTCACGGGGATAGCCGGAGGGCACATCAGGGGCGTTAACAGCCGGGGAGTGGTGGGTATCTCCCGAACTTCAAGGGAGGTTAACCGCAGGGATGTGGAAAGGGTGATCAATGCTGCCAAAGCAGTAGCTATTCCCCTGGAGCAGGAGGTCATCCATGTCATTCCTCAGGAGTTCACGGTTGACGACCAGGACGGAGTGAAGAATCCGATAGGGATGTCGGCCAACCGCCTGGGGGCGGAGGTTCATATCGTCACTGGAGCAGTCACTTCCGCCCAGAATATCATCAAGTCGGTGAACCGGGCTGGTTTTGAGGTAGAGGACATCGTCCTGGGACCTCTGGCATCAGCAGAAGCAGTGCTCTCACCTGAAGAGAAACGTTCCGGAGTGGTTCTCATCGATATTGGGGGAGGAACTACCGATATGGTCATCTTCTCCCGGGGTAGTATTCGGCACAGTGAGGTCTTGGCTTTGGGAGGGGACCATGTGACTAACGACGTCTCTATTGGACTGCGCACTTCCCCCAAGCAGGCAGAAGAAGTGAAAAAAGCTTATGGCTGTGCAACTGTCTCCTTAATTAAAGGGGAAGAGTTTTTCCACTATCCGGGGATGGAGGGCAGGCGAGGAGGCAAGGTCTCTCTCTCCCAACTCTGTGAAATCATTGAGCCGAGAATAGAGGAGCTATTTACCTTGGTTAACGCTGACATAGACAGGACTGGTCTCTCCCGCTCCGTTTCGGCGGGAGCGGTCTTAACCGGGGGTGCTTCACTCCTGCGCGGTCTTCCGGAGATGGCTGAGCGGATATTGCGCTTGCCTCTCAGGCTTGGAAAAACAAACGGGAGGATAAGAGGCCTCGGGAAAGGTAAGGATAGTCCCATCTATGCTACCGCAGTAGGACTGGTCCACTACGGTCTAACTTATCGACAGGGGAAGAAGATGGCTCGCTTTAAGGGGCGGAACCTCTTCAGCCAGGTAGCCCTCAGGATGAAGGAATGGTTAGGGGAATTTTTTTAAAGATTA
>JAUWHM010000128.1 GCA_030605915.1 Nitrospirota bacterium
CTTTCAATGGTTTTTGTGCATAGCATCCTGGGACATTTTCCTCCATCCTGTAAAATACTTGTTGAATATCAACCCAAACATTACCTGCCCTTATGTTTTCTGACTTGCTACGCTCTAAGTTCTCAGTAATCTTCCCATTCACTTTCTTATAATATCCTCTTAAAATCTTGGGGATATCCGTATATTCAGCATCTATATTAAACTCAGGTTTGCCCTTGATATAATAAAGAAGTTCCTGTCTGACTGCCATCCAATTTTTCTGCGTGCCATATCCTCGTTGATTCCTTACAGTGATAAGACTTCTGGTCTTCAATCCCTTAAACTCTCTCATCATAATCATAAAATCTGGCAATGGTTGAAATCCTTCATTCTGGTCAGCCCCTAACCAGATATAAAGATGCCCGTTCTCCTTCAAATGTTTAACTGTATTTTTGACCCATCGTTTGCTCCACTCGATATACTCTCTTAATGAAATCTTACCTAAATTGTTAGTATTGCTATTTCCTACAATAACATTATAAGGTGGGTCTTGGATTGCCAATATAGGTTTATCATTACCCATTAGTTTTAGGATATCCTCCTCGTTTGCGGCATCAAGACAACCTACTTTATGGCCAGAAACAGAATCATTCCAAACTTCCCCATATTTCAACCGAGAATAAGGTAAAAGCAATTTCCTTACTTCTTCGTTAGCATCAATCCTTGGTATTTGTTCTTTGCTCATTCTAATATCTCTCTATTAAAACTATAATTTCTGATAACCTAAAACACCTCACACATAAAACATTTTTAAGCTGTCAGAATTTATTCTATTAATTCTTCCATGCTAATATCTAATGCTCTTGCGATTTTCGCTACTGTCTGAACAGAAGGTTTTTTCACAATGAAATAGGGACAGCGACCATTTATTTTATATCTTCTTCGGTCTCCCTCTCGGTAAGGCATGTAATCTCCTCCTCAACATTTTCTCCAACCCTTGAATAAATGCCTCTGTTCCTAATGGGCGTCCTGTTAATGTATGCTTCCTTATGGTATCTATGAGTCCTTTGTCTTCTTTGTATTCTAAGTATTGCCTCCATGAATCGAAAGACATATCTATAAGCCTTGACATATCAGCCAACTTAATCAATGGCTCTCCTTTACCAATATGAGCAAGAGCGCTTGACCATTTCCACTCCCAAGGCTTTTTCACTAATCTGGCTCTTGCAGGATTCCTTTCTATATATCGAATAGCTGTAATAAGATGTGTTTCATCTAATATACAGGAATAAAAACGACCTTGCCATAAATGACCTCTTCCCTTCATTTTTTTATTGAAATATTGAGAATAGCGCATATGGGCTGTATTAAATGTTCTCGCGAGCGAATCTTCTCTCCTAGGAATCACGACAAAGTGCACATGATTTTGCATTAAACAGTAAGCAAGTACTGAAAGATGAAATTTACTACTGTATTCTTGAATCCAGGAAAGATACCTTATGCGGTCATTATCATCAAGAAAAACATCTTGCCCATAATTTCCTCTCTGGGTAATGTGATGAGGTAAATCAAGGGCAACTATTCTTGCTATTCGTGGCATATATAAATGATATAAGGGACAATTAGTTTTGTCAATTTAAAAAATGGTCGCTGTCCCTATTTAAAAATCGGGGTGGGCGGATTTGAACCGCCGACCTCTTGCTCCCGAAGCAAGCGCGCTAAACCAAACTGCGCTACACCCCGTATAGACTATTATATAAAATAATTTATGTAATTTGTAACCGTCAATTAGTTTTCCTTTTAAATGCAGTCCTTTCAAGTATAAAAATAGCTCCCATACCCCACGCAAAAAAGAATAAAATGTATATATTGAATTTGTTTGGAATAATCGCGCGCAAACTTCCCATCATCAAGCCCACAAGAAATGCCATACTCAAAGAGTGGTATCTTTTTAGCAGAAAACTAAAAACCAGAACAAAAAATATAACCCCCAAAAGTAACCCCAGAGCAAAAGGTAAAATAGTAGTAAAGTCAAATGAAGATATCGCTTTCAGGACAGGTCTATACGCTCCCAATATCAGCAGTATAGCAGAACCACTTATTCCGGGAAGAAGCATCGCAGTCATTCCAAAAAAACCGGCAACAACAATGAGTTTATTGCCTGAAAACACTGTCTTGCTTTCTAATCCCGCTATATAGAAAGCAAGAATAAAAGACAAAATGACGACAATTGCCTCTCTTAACCCTTTCCTTTCTATTTTTCTGTAGGGAACTTTTAGAGAAGCTACAATCAAACCGAGAAACAAGGCGAAGGTATATTCCGGATAGGTATCTAAAAGATGAGGAACCAATTTCGCCCCACTGAGTATAGCTAAACCTGCGCCCGCTCCTAAGGGAAATAGAAATTTTAAATCCAATTTTTTCAACGAAAAAATCAACTTCTCATATATACCAAGAATCAACGCCATAGTTCCGCCACTCACACCGGGGATCAAATTTGCTATTCCGATACAAAAACCTTTTAAGATTAGAATTATGTTATTAATCATTGCTTCCAGCCAAATTCACCAATGAGGGGAACGAAGACGCAGCCACAAACCTTTCTGGTTTTCGCCTTGCCCTTCCTCTTTCTTACCACCATTAGTTCCTGGGAGAAACTGCCCCCTACAGGAATAACTATCCTGCCTCCCTCCGAGAGCTGGTCGAGCAAACTCTGGGGAATATCGGGTGAGCCAGCCGTCACCATAATTGCCTGATAGGGGGAATGCTCTTTCCATCCCTTAGTACCATCGCCAACCTTCAGCTTCACATTGGTATAACCCAACTGGGTTAAGATTTCCTTTGCCTTCAGGCTCAGCTTCTCAACTCTCTCTATACTACAAACCTCCTTGGCTAACTGGGCCAAAATAGCCACCTGATAGCCGGAACCAGTACCTATCTCTAATACTCTTTCATTGCCTTCCAGTTCCATACATTCGGTCATCAGGGCCACCATGTAGGGCTGAGATATGGTCTGGCCTTCTCCTATGGGCAAGGGATGGTCAGCATAGGCGCTTTGCTCGTGTTCCTTGCTGACGAACCGGTGCCTGGGAGCATTCCCCATCACTTTAAGAACTCGCCCATCCTCTATTCCTCTTCCCCTTAACTGGACCTCGACCATCCTCTTCCTCTCTTCCTCAAAGCTCATAAGTCCCTCTCATCATACATAATTCAGACTCCGGGCTAGCGTTCATCTGTGGTTGAACAGGTTTTTTAGAACTAACCTGGTAAAGCGCAATGTATCCAGGAGGGGTTTTATTTTGCTCAATTCATTCAGATAAATAGTCCTGATGGGAATTGACCCCATCCGGTACCCCTGCCGGCTAGCCTTCACTAATATCTCTGATTCGGTATCGAAATTAGAGGTAACTAACTTAACGTCCCTTAGAACATCGGTTCTTATTAATCGATAGCCAGATTGACTGTCCTCAATCCTCTGATGGCTGAGGCGGGAAATAATCCAGGAGGTGACGCGATTAGTCCAGAGCCGAATTAGGGGCATACTATGAATATCTCCCATCCGATTGCCTATGATGATGCCCACTTCCTCTTTCCGAGCGGCTTCAATGAACTTGGGGACCTCCCTCCAGTCATGCTGCCCATCAGCATCCATAGTAATAACGGCATGGAACTCTTCCTTGAGGGAATACTGAAAACCAGTCCTTAAGGCGGCTCCCTTTCCCATTCTCTTAGGGTGACGGAGAACCCGGGCTCCCCTGGCCTTAGCTTCTTCGGCTGTCCTATCAGTGGAGCCGTCATCAATCACTACCACTTCATTAACTAAAGGCAGGAGATGCTCTATTAAACAAGGAATGGTTTTCGCCTCATTAAAAGCAGGAATGATCACCCCTACTTTCACAACTCATCCTCTTTCAGCAATGGCTATAGCCTCCCCAAGCTCAATCCTTCCTTCATAGAGGGCTTTGCCAATGATGATTCCTTCCAGGCCATCCTTTTCTAATCTCTTAAGCCTTCTAACATCCTCTAAGCTGGAAATCCCTCCCGAGGCAATAATAGAGACATTGGTCGCCTGAAGGAGCTCCTCTAAACTTTTTACACCTGGACCAGTTAACATCCCATCCCGCCGGACATCAGTGAAGATTATCGTCCTCACCCCTAAACTCTCCATCTCCTTGGCTAACGCAACTGCCTCCTTGGAGATAAGCCTCGTCCATCCCCTCACCGCCACCAAGCCATCCTTGACATCGATGCCGATGGCCACTCTCTCTCCAAACTCCTGACAGGCTTCTTTAACTAAATCGGGCGCCGAGCAGGCTTGCGTGCCTAAGATCACCCTTCTTACTCCCTTAGATAGAACATCTCTGACGGTTTCTAAGTTTCTTACTCCTCCTCCCATCTCAATGGGCACGGCAACTTCTGCGGCAATTTTTCCCACCAGTTCCAAATTCACCGGCTCTCCTTCCCGGGCTCCATCCAAGTCAACGATGTGAAGTAAACGAGCTCCTTCTCCCTCCCACCTCTTTGCTACCTTAACCGGGTCATCATGGTAAACTGTCTCCTGGTGGAAATCCCCTTGGGCTAATCTGACCACTCTCCCTCCCCTAATATCAATGGCCGGGATGATGAGCATTTAAAGTACACCTTTTGTAGAAGGGATATCTTTTATCCGCTCATCAAGTTGGGTGGCCTCATCTAAAGCTCTTCCCAAAGCTTTGAAGATAGCTTCCAGAGTGTGATGTATGTCCACATTGCAGCGTGCACTGACATGCATGTTAGTCCCGCTACTGGTGACGAAAGCCTGCAAGAAATGTTTGGCATGTTCAAAGCTGTACTCTTGTTTTTTGCCCACTGGCTTCAGAATATCCTCTTCTCCAAGAGGGATATCACCATCCAAATGTGTCCAATGGACGGAAGGCCTTCCACTGATATCTAAGACTACCCGGGCTAAGCCCTCATCCATGGGAACACAGGCAAAACCAAACCTCTTTATGCCTTTTTTATCCCCCAATGCCTTTTTAACAGCCTCCCCTAAGCATATTCCAACATCCTCATTTGTATGGTGTATATCTACTTCCAGGTCTCCCTCTGCCTCTATCTTTAGATCGAAGAGGCCGTGCTTGGCAAACAGAGAAAGCATGTGATCCAAAAAAGGGATGCTAGTCTTTATGTTATATTTCCCCTGGCCATCCAGATCGAGTTCTAACTTGATCTTTGTTTCCGTAGTTCTTCTCTCAACCTTTGCTCTTCTATCCATTTGCTCACTCCTTCTTCCCCATCCTCACCCTGATCGAGTTAGCATGGGCTCCCATCCCTTCTACCTCAGCTAATCTGGTAACTGCCTCGGCTACCTTTTTTAACTGTTCCGAGCTATATGAGATGATATTTGACCTTCTTCGGAAGTCATCCACTCCCAGACCGGAAGAGAACTTAGCTGTGCCTCCGGTGGGAAGAATGTGACTGGGACCAGCTATATAGTCACCCACTGCCGTTGGCGTCCAGGGCCCTATGAAAATGGTCCCAGCACTGGTAATCTTTTTTAAAATCTTTTCTGGGCGGCGGACCATAATTTCCAGGTGCTCGGGAGCTATTCTGTTAATCAGGCGGATAGCTTCTTCTATGGTCTTAGTAACAATTATGTAGCTATCCCTGGCCTCCTTTTCTACTTTCTTGGCCAAACTCATAGAAGTGGTGAGAAGCACTGATATACCCTCCACGTGCTCAGCCTGTGCTTTCAGGTCTGAAATGATAAAGGAAACCTGGCTACTCCCATCAGCTAAGACCACTACTTCGCTTGGGCCAGGGAGCATCTCAATGCCAATCTGACCGAAGAGCTGTCTCTTGGCCGAAATAACATACCTATTCCCCGGTCCGATGATTTTCTGAACCTTTGGTATGGTTTCTGTGCCAAAGGCTAAAGCGGAAATGGCCTGAGCTCCCCCTACTCTGTATACTTCATTCAGGCCAAGTAGACTGACTGCTCCTAACAGGTAAGGGTTAATGGAACCATCTCTTCCGGGCGGCGTGGACACCACTATGCCTTTAACGCCGGCTACCTGAGCCACGGTAGCCGTCATAAGCAAAGTAGATACCAGAGCAGTGGGAACATAAATTCCTACTCTCTCAATAGGCAAGTAGCTTTGTCCTAAGAGGAGACCATCTCTTGCGGACATCCATGACTTCCTCAGCTCCCTCTTATGAAATTTAGTTATATTTCTTCGAACTGAATTGAAGACTTTTATGAGCTGCTTATCGAGCTTATCAGCCGCCTCCCTTATTTCCTCTTCTGAAACTCTCAACTGGCAAGCCTTTAGCGAGACTCCATCGAATTTCCTTGTCCACTTTAAGATGGCCTTATCTCCGCGGCGGCGAACATCGTTGATGATCTCCCCGACTACCTCATCTACCCCCTCTTGCACCGGGCATCTATTGACAATCTTCTCTATCCTACCTTTGTCTACCCAAGACCTGAGTATACTTGCCATCTTCATTCCTCTACTCGCCTGATCCTTGCTCCCAGCTTAGAGAACTTCTCTTCTATCCTCTCATATCCCCTATCCAGGTGATAGACGCGGGAGATCTCTGTTTCTCCTTCAGCCACTAAACCAGCCAGAACCAGAGCCGCGCTGGCCCTTAAATCTGAGGCCATGACCGGAGCCCCGCTAAGTTTAGCTCCTCCCTTGACAATCGCTCTGGGCCCCTCCCGCATAATATTGGCTCCCATCCGCAGTAGTTCGCTGACATGCATAAACCTATCCGGATAAATCTTCTCTGTGATTACACTAATTCCTTCTGATATGCTCATCAGGACCATCATTTGCGCTTGCATGTCGGTGGGGAACCCTGGATAGGGGAGCGTAGTAATATCAACTGCTTTCAGTTTACCTCTGAGGCGCACTTTAATACCTTCCTCTGTCCGATTGACCATCAGGCCGGCTTCCTCCAATTTGTCAACCACTGCCTGGAGATGCTCAAAAAGAGCTCCTTTCAACGTAACCTCACCATTAGTAATAGCCCCGGCCACCATATAGGTTCCTGCCTCAATTCTATCAGGGATAATAGCATGCTCTGCTTCCTTCAGCTCCCGCACTCCCTGAATTCGCAGAATATGGGTTCCCGCTCCTTTAACCTTAGCTCCCATCTTATTGAGGAAATTGGCTAAATCAACTATCTCTGGCTCACAGGCCGCTCCCTCAACCACGGTCATTCCCTCGGCCAGGGTAGCAGCCATCATCACATTGGCCGTCCCTAAGACGCTTGACCCGAAACTCCCTCCTAAGTAAATTTCGCTACCTTTCAACCGCGATTTCGCCTCAGCTACGATGTAGCCATGCTCAATCTCTATCTTAGCTCCTAACTTCCTCAATCCCTTCAGATGTAGGTCAATAGGACGAGGACCAATGACACATCCTCCCGGATGAGCTACTTTAACTCTACCTAACTTGGCCAGGAGTGGTCCTAAGACGCAGATACTCGCCCTCATAGTGCGCACCAGGTCATAGGGAACCACAGGTTGGATGAGTTTGCCGGGACTAACCGATACCTGATTATCACCCGAGAAACTAACCTTAGCTCCCAGAGCTCGAAGGATGGCAGCCATCGTCTCAACATCCCTGAGACGGGGGATATTGCTAATTACCGAGCTTCCTTCCGTTAACAGGGCAGCGGCCATCATGGGCAGGGCAGAATTCTTAGCCCCACTGACCCTGACACTGCCCTTTAAGGGCTCTCCCCCAGTTATAATAATTTTATCCATGTTTCTCAGCAATAATTATTGCTTCTTAGCAATAATTACTCTATCAATTCCTGAATAATCCTTTATGACTTCAGGGTATTGGAAATGGCCATTTCTCAAGATAAGTTTCTTTACTTTCTCAGCTTGACCGGCACCCATTTCTAGCGCTAAATAGCCACTGCGCTTCAAATACAGAGCGGAACCTTTAATGATGGGCGGATAAAATTTCAGACTATCCTTCCCTCCATCAAGGGCCACTCGAGGCTCAAAACTTCTCACCTCAGGCGCAAGAGCGGAAAAATCCCCCGTGGCAATATAGGGAGGATTAGAGATTACCAAATCAACCTTCCCCTCTAACCCCAGCTTCTCAAGGGGACCAAACAAGTCTCCTCTAAGGGAGATTATATCCACTCCCAAATCTTGAGCATTTTTAGTGGCTATCCGCAAAGCCCCCCCTGATATATCAATCGCGTAAACCCGGCAGGGAATGGTCTTTGCTAAGCTAATGGCAATATTACCACAGCCAGTTCCCACATCAACAACAGTTAAAGGTTCCCGATTTACACTTCTCAGTTTCTTTAAAGCCCCATCCACTAATATTTCTGTTTCCGGCCGAGGAATCATTGTTTCCTGGTTGACCAGAAATTCAGCTCCCATGAACTCAGTCTGACCAGTCAGGTATGGTAAAGGGATGTGTTCCCGCCTTCGTCTAATCAAGTCCTGGAAGGCGAATAAATCATCTCGGGGAAGCCACGCTTCAGCGTTAAGATAAAGATGGCTTTGGGTCCAACCGAGAAGGTAGAGGAGTAGAAACTCCACCTCCCTTCTCGGGTTCTCTATGCCGTTCCTCTGAAGGCAGCCCGTTCCCCACTGGAGAGCATCTATCAGACGCTGACTTCTCATAATTCCAACTTCTGGCTGAGAGCATTGATTAGCTCATCTAAGTTTCCCTTTAAGACCCCGTCAAGTTTATGAAGCGTTAATCCAATCCGGTGATCGGTCACTCTCCCCTGAGGAAAGTTATAGGTTCTTATCTTCTCGCTGCGCTCTCCCCTTCCCACCTGAGCCCTCCTATCATCTGAAATTCGCTCTTCCTCTCTTTCTTTTAGATAACGCAGTAGCCTGGCCCGCAGAACCCGCATGGCCTTAGCCCGGTTCTTATGCTGGGACTTCTCATCCTGGCATTGAGCCACAATCCCGGTGGGAAGATGCGTAATCCTCACTGCTGAGTCAGTGACATTTACATGTTGACCCCCGGGACCAGATGACCTGAAGGTATCGAACCGCAGTTCATCCGGAGCTATCTTCAATTCTATCTCTTTCGCCTCAGGGAGAACAGCCACCGTAACAGTTGAGGTATGAATCCTACCTTGCGATTCAGTCGTAGGGACCCTTTGAACCCGGTGTACCCCTCCCTC
>JAUWHM010000113.1 GCA_030605915.1 Nitrospirota bacterium
ATTTCAAGATTAACAAACAAAAGAAGCTCATTCATTTCGATATACCTTGTAATCTACCTTCCATGGGCAGACCAAGCTCATCGGCTATTTTCTTTGTTTTCTCCTGACTCAACCGGACCAGGTCCTGTCCTGTAAGAGGCGTTCTCTTCCCTGTGCCTTCATCAATCACAGCCACCCTCTCCGTGCAACAGTAACAGGGGTCCACGGCAGCCAAAATGATGGTAGCATCAGATACTGTCTCCCCGATTACCGCCGTCTCATTTGTGGGAATATTCATATAACTGGGGGCTCGCACTTTATACCTTGCCGGGCGATTTGTCCCATCACTTAGGACATAATGGAGAACTTCCCCGCGGGGAGCTTCATAATGGCCAATTCCTTCTCCGGGGGGTATCTCCTTTACCTTAGCATCTATTTCCCCCTTAACTTTTTTCAACTTTTTCAAGCACTGTTTAATAATTTTCACCGATTCGTACATCTCAAGAACTCTAACCACCACTTTGGCAAATACATCTCCCTCTTCCCGGGTAATAACATTCCAATCAACTAAGCCATAAGCGGCGTGAGGATGGTCCCGGCGCACATCAATGTCTACCCCGGAGGCCCGGGCGGTTGGGCCAAGAGCCCCATAGTTGATAATATCCTCTTTGGTGAGAATGCCTATTCCTTTGGTCCGGGCATGGATTACCGGGTCATCAACTATTGCCCCTTTAAAAAGGTCCAAGGCAGGGACCAGATCATCCACTCCCTTTTCAATAGCCGGAATATCGCTATCTTCAATATCCCTTCTCACTCCTCCCGGTTTTATCATGGCATAATGATTACGGTTTCCGCTTATTCTTTCAAAAATATCAAGGACTGGTTCTCGATAGCGCCAGACCCACATCCAGACGGTATTATAACCTAAGAAGTGTCCTGCCAGACCGAGCCACAGAAGATGGGAGTGAATTCTTTCTAATTCTCCAATAAGGGAACGGATATAGAGGGCTCTTTCGGGTACCTCTACCCCTCCAACATCCTCTATTGCCTGGACGCAAGCAATGGGATGGGAGGTGGAACAGATTCCGCAGATACGCTCTACCAGAAAAGGAACCTGGTCATAAGTTTTTGATTCGGCCAACTTCTCAATTGCCCGGTGGTTATACCCAATCTCTATATCTAAATCTACTACCTTCTCCCCCTCCACATGCAGGCGGAAGAACTCCGGCTCTTCCTGAAGCGGATGATAGGGCCCAATAGGGATAATCGTCTTAGCCACTGAAGTCCCTCCTTAAAGGATACTGACCCGGCGGTGGATAGTCTTCAGCCATGAGCAATTTCTTTAAATTAGGATGATTGCGGAAATTAACCCCCAGAAGTTCGTGAATCTCTCTTTCAATCCACTCTGTTCCTTTAATAATAGAAGTTAAGGATTCAATCTCCGGTTTCTCCCTATCCAGAAGTGTGCGCAGGCTGACTATCTTGCTCAGAGAATCGAAGGCGAAATGGTAAAGAATCTCAATGTGTTTTCGAGTATCTACTCCAGAGGCAGTGGCAAACCTTGCTTTTAGGTCTTTAAAGATGAAGCTGGCGGCTGAGGGGATATCTTCAGGCTTTAGGTCAATATAGATTCGCCGGGGAGACTTCTCATAGACTTTCAAAATCTTTTCCGAAAGTTTATCTTTTATTTCCTTAAGCATATCTTTTTCGACCATATTATCTCTCTTTAATCCCCTCCTGGTAAATATTCACTTTGCACCGTCATGCCAAGCTTGCCCCCTCCTCCTTAAATCCGGGGGCCTACACCCCCTTTGAAGGAGGAGCTGGGTGAGGGTGTTATTTTCCTCTTAATTTCTCTATCAGTTTTACTACCCCCATAATCATTGCTTCTGGCTTTGGCGGGCATCCAGGAATATAAGCATCCACTGGAATATATTTATCAACTGGCTCAGGCATGTTATAACTTCCCTTGAATATTCCCTGCCCGAGGGCACAAGAGCCGATGGCAACTACCAGACAGGGCTTAGGAGCCTGCTCATAAAGTCTCTTTAATCGGGGACCAGCCTTCCTGGAAACCGCTCCGGTAACCAGAAGAACGTCAGCATGACGGATGCTTCCAACCTTGATCATCCCGAACCTTTCTATATCAAACCTGGGAGTCAGAAGGTCCAGAATTTCGATATCGCAGTTGTTGCAGGATCCGGTACAGATATGAAATACCCAGGGAGATTTAGTTAACGCTTTTAGTTTTAAACTCATTTTTTAACCTTCTGTCCGATTCTTGCCGCATGGTGATAGATTCTGTTCGTGAAATCCAACATATCCAGAAACATATTCGCTGCCCGGGGAGGGCAAATGCCCTTTACCAATCGATCAACATGCCTGTTGTGATAATCTTTAGTTAAATTATCAATAACTTTTCCTTCTTTTAAAATCTGCCCAATTCGCTGTCGATCTTCACTCTTATAGGCATCAATAATCCTTCTAAAAAATCCTTCTACCTTACCAAACAGATCCCGATACTCTTCCACAGCATCTTCGCTGAACAAAAGTTTTTCAACAATTTTTATTTCAATGCGCTCCACCAAATCCTGGCAGTGATCGCCGATTCTCTCAACCTCCCCTGAATTATCGAGCAAAATAGCAACCTTTTTCTTCTCCTGTTCAGAAGTTGCTTTCTTTGATAAATCCACTGAGGTAGTTACTAAACTGGCTATTTCTGCATTGAGCTTCTCTTCGGCTTTGAGCACTTCACTTAACAGGTCCTTGCGGTGTTCTATAAAGCCATCAAAAACCTTAGATAACATTTGATACGCCTCTTCTGCCGCATCAATTAATCTTTCCTTAAGAGCGCTAATCTCTTTTTCAATCATGATTTATACCCCTAAAAAAGCCAATACTATTCCTACAATGGCTAAACCAGTCATTTTGCCCCAGAAGAATTTCATTGCCTGGTCAATACGCACGCGTGGGGCAGTATTACGGATAAGAATAATAACTACCAGCAACCCCACATATTTAAGAACACCAAGCAGAATATGTAGCCAACCATGACCAAAATCAATCCCGCCACAGTAAATACAAACCAGAAACATTGGAACAACAAAAAGCATCATTGCCCGGGTTAGCTTATAAATCGCTAAGGGAGCTCCAGAATATTCAATATAGGTCCCTCCCATTATCTCCGTCTCCGCTTCCGCCATATCAAAGGGAACCAATGCTAATTTGGCCTGCATACAGAGAATAGCAACTAAAAACCCAATTATTCCTGAGAGAGAACCTATGACAATTCCATTATCTAATTGGTAACTCAATATCTCTCCCATCCGGATTGTTCCCGCCTTAATTACCGGGATAAGAGCGACCAGGATAAAGGGAAGTTCATAAGCTAAAATTAATTTCATTTCCCTGCTTGCTCCTAAAGAAGCAAGGGGGTTGCGGGAGGCAAACCCTCCCATTATTACGGCTAAGGAGGGAATGGTTAAAAGATAGAGAACAACGATTAAATCGCCCAGGAAAGTCGTACTTGGAGAAATAATTGTTCTCCAGAGTAAAGTAGAGACGAGAATAACTGCAGACAGACCAAACAGAGGAGAGAGTAGAAAAGTTAGTCTTGAGCTCCCTTGAGGCACTATGGTCTCTTTCCCCATCAACTTTACAATATCATATAAAGACTGCAAGATGGGAGGCCCCTTTCGCCACTGCACCAGGGCGGTAACTTTTCTATCTATCCAGGAGGCTAAGAGTCCAACCACGGCTGTGAAGAGAAAACCGGGAAAAATGATAAAATAACCTATGGATTTCAAAAGTTCCATCTTACTTTGCCTCAGCTTCTACTTTTTCCCAGTGCCGGGCGTGGACGGCTAAATGCTCACCCACAAAATAAATGTCCTTTTCCGGTTCCTCTTTTACCTCTCGGTAGTCAACCATTCCTTCAACCGGGCACCGCTTGACGCATAGAGGCTCTTCTGCTTCCCCTAACCGGTCAAGGCAGTAGTCACATTGGGACACCGCATAAGGGATAACTTCAGGAAGAATTGTCCCAAAAGGACAGGCATAGGCACAGGATTTACAGGAGATACAGCGCATATTATATCGCTTCAGAGTTCCATCTTCTTGTTTTTCTAAGGCATCCTGGGGACATGATTTAACACAGGGAGCCTCATCACACTGCCTGCAGATGATAGCAAAAGTAGCTAATTCTCGCAGAGAAATTACTCCCTTATTATCCGGATGGTAGAAATAGCTACACGGCACAGCTACCTCCAGATGCTTATTACATACCTCTAAATCAATAAATAACCTTTTTGACATCTTATCGCTCTTGCTTGGTCCTCTTATACTCTCTCTCAGATTTTTTCAACCAACTCACTGAGCCTCAGGGTGTCCTCCCAGCCTCGCACATCAAAATCGTTATACTCCACTACTTGTCACTTGTATTAAATAGATCTGGATCGCTTTTTTCCAGTTGCTTGAGCCTGATAGCTATTTCTCCTTGCTTGCCTTTTGATAGAGGCGTGCACCCATACCACTGTAACGCGTATACAGCTGAGTCCTTAAGGAAGGGGTCAAGCTTAGGGTCTTTGGTAATCGTTAGCAGAAATTCTATGTGTTCGCTTGCAGTTTCCTGAACGGGTTTGAGTTCCCGAAGAGTGTGAGGGTGTAGGTTAACCTCCTTACCTAAAGATTCATATACTATATCTTTTGTCGGAACCTTCCCGGGGAACTTTTCTTCGCAGAATTCCTCTACCGCTGGATCGTCAAAAAGGATACGGTCGTATTCCATGTCTAGGATTTCATAGAGCCGCCTACAGGCCATGCCCCTGACACGGGGTGCATCTTTCTCATCTTTGACTATAGTGTCAAATAGTTGCACCAGTTCCCACTCTCGTGTCCTGAGCAGGCGATCATCAAGAACACCAGAATGTGTGCACCCTATAATTACCTCTCTCCATCGGGCATTCTCATTCTCATTCTTATTGCGTATTGTCTTGATTATGGGGGTGAGGCCCCCAGCACCTACCTTTTCTGAATAGAAAAGAAGAAGGATGCAAAGATTCCCAAAGGGACCCTCGATCTCATCCCACGATTCTGGTGGAGAATTCTTATCAGCCCATTTAGCATACTGGCTGCCTGCAATCAAGAGTTGTTGTGGACTTAGCGAGTCAACATACTCTCCAAACTCCCGGCCGGCCTCGAACCTCTCTTGTTCAGTCTTCCCTTTGTCCCCCTTCTGAATAAGAGCATTTATCTTCCGGGAGTACTTTGTTTCATTGTTCCAAAAGATGAAACCAGCTATAGCTACTGCCAAAAGCACGAGAGCTGTTAAGCCATATCTGAAATTCTGCCGCATCAATTCCCTCCTTTACTCCCTATTGGAGAACATAAGTCTTGTTTAGTCAATTTTGTTGCGGCATTAACAGGCTTCACTTTTCCACACTGAGTTGCTGGCATCAGGGTATCCTCCCAACCCCTACCATCAAAGTCGTTATGCTCCTCAAGGTTGTCAGGCCATTTGTTGGATCTGGGCCACCACCTATGGTTTTTGTATGTCCAATTATCAGTTTGGTCAGCGATGTCATAGTTTATCTTGTTGCCTTCCGGCACCCTCTCCATACCCCACACATCTATCCCATTTTTCTCGTAACAGACCTCAACTAATCCATCGCATCGTAACCTCTTGATGGTGGTCAGTTTTCCGTCCCACTTGGCGGGCATCAACGCGTTGTGGAACATTGCCCAAGGTATTCTGCCTACGAGGCTCTTGGCCGCTTGCAATATCTTCAGCTGGTCAACATATCCGACAGAACCGGTTGTGAAACAGCCCCACGGGGAATAACCAGTGATTGTTTCGAGACTATGGTCTCCTCTAACTCTCAGGGGCCCGGTTTCAATGATGAGAAATTTCTTATCATCGGATAGGTCTTCCTTGTTGCATTCGCCAATAAACTTATAGACGATAGCAGCATGGCCCCGTTTCTTCATGTAAGGGATGTCCCCCTCGCGATGCACAGCATTGCCAAGATTAATCATTACCGATGTTGCTACGACAGTATCATCACCTACGGGATTTCCCTCCTTCAGATATTTTAAAGTAAACTTAATCTCTTTTTCGCTACTTTTCTTTACTCCTTCAATCCACAATCCATCGGTACCAAGCTTCTCAAAATTAGCCCTCTCGGTGGGATTGCTGAGATCCCAGGATAATTTGCCGGCAGTCAAGCTTACCTGGGAATCCTTCGTGCTGGTTGACCACAATTTTATTTTATTCCCTCCACTCACAAGGTGAAGTTCTGCCGTTCCTTCTTCAGGTAGAGGGGTTATGGTTGGGATCAACTTCGCGAGATTATCTTCATTAGCAACAGGATTCTCGGTTAGGTCAGGAACAGGATTTTTTGTCCACGTCCCATCATCGTTCATCTTCCCATCAGCATCATCATCGTCCCAATTGACAAGGAGAAAGGCGCCTACATTCTCCTCATCTTCATCGAGAATTTCGGCTCCTTGTACTGGCCCTTCCTCACCATTGTCTAAATCGTTGCCACCGTTAAATATTTTTAAGTCCACCTCAATTGAACCAATACGCCCCATAACGTCAGGATCTGGACCGTCAGTGTCCGATCCAACAGCGTTCAAAGTAGCACTAAAGTCAGGCGAAAATGGGTTGACATCGGAATTACCATCTATATCGAACAGTAGGTAAGCAATACCACCCTCTTTGAAGGGGTCAGTGAAGCCGAAAAAATTTGCGTAGTCGCTGGTACTTACATTCCCCAGACCCACTATAGGCCCTGAAATAACAGGGTTGTTATAGTTGTGAGAGACTGTGAGTGTCGCAGTGCCATCGTTGAAGACCCAAATACTGGTTTCGTAGGGGTCGGTACCTGGGGCTCCATTGTCCTCGAACGAGATGAAGTCAGCTTGTGCAAGTGTTGTCTCACTAATCCCTAGTAACGCTGCCAGCGCGGCAGAATTGTAATTGACATTAGCACCACTCCCAAATCCAGAGTAGGTAGCAGTTTCGATAGTGGCGGCGTTACCGTCCCAAAAGCTTGCTATCCTGCCATCAGGTTTACCTAGAACTTTTCCTGCAGTGGGAACATTTGTGTTGAATACCGTACTGGCCCACTGGATACGAGTGAATTGAGGAGAATATTCTGAATCTGCTTCAGTGAAACTCGGGACTCTTACATTGGCCGGCTCATGAGCCGGCTCAGAACTATAAAGATCCGTTATCTGCTGGACATTATTGATTACCACAACATCAGAACTTACATGAGAAATTAAGACCAATATGCCAATTATTGCCAGAAACAGTATGTATGTGTGGGGTAGATATCTTTTTATCACTACTATCACCTTGCTATTCAGGTAATACTACCTCCTCTTCTGCCTTTGCATGGCCATCTGACCATAACACTGTAGCTCTGTTCCCTATGTGGGGATTGAGGCATTAGGTTGTCGGGCATCAACTAAAAGCCACTGGTTTGTGGTTATGCTGGCTCTGGCTTCTGTATTATAGATGTAACTTAGCCCTGCTACTTTAAAAGGTTCTTCGCTGGAGGGACAGATATATACCTCGGCATTGTCTATATAGCTGGAGAGAGAATCAACGATGCTTCCTCCTTGCCTAGGAGAAGTATATCTGGCTGATTTAGGATATATGCCATAATCATGAAGATGCATGGTCATGGCTATTCCCAATTGCCTCATCTGGCTAATGCATTGAGTTTCTTCCCCCTTCCTTATGGCTTTGATGACAACTGGGTAGATGAAAAGAGAAAGAGCGAGGATGATGGCCATTGTGATTATCATCTCTATTAAGGTGAACGCTTCTTTATTCTGAACCTTTCTCACCAAATTCTCCCTTTTTGATGTGTTCAGGAAGGTCATCATAACCTTTGCCTTCTTGGACTGTATCTATTAGTGTTATGATATTACCCTGCCTGGTATCTGAGACATCTTCTACTTCTTCGGCTCTCTTCAAGGACCTGACCGTCACAGCCAAGACCAAGGTTGCTAATATAACAACAATGGCCATGACGACCAGCATTTCAATGAGGGTAAAGGCGAACACGAACTTGGTCTTACTTAAGGTGGTCATTTTGAGAACCTCTAATCCATGGCTCTAATCCCAAATCGCTGGCAAGTCCTTTATCTTATCATAAGTAAATACTGGTCCATCCTTGCACACATAGTATTTGCCCATCATGCAATGCCCGCACTTCCCAATTCCGCAGGACATATTCTTCTCCATAGAGAGATAAATCTGCTCTGGTTTATAACCTAAATCTATAAGCTTGAAAGTGGTAAACTTCATCATTATGGGTGGGCCGCATACCACTGCTACGCTGCCACCAATGTCAACATTTAGGTTATCCAAGGTGGTGGTCACCAGTCCCACCTTTCCTTTCCAGGTTTTATCTCCCGCATCCACCGTTAGCCTGAGGGCTACCTTTTTCTTGTCTAACTTTGGCCACTCATTCATAACCAGGTTTTTATAAACAATATCAGAGGGGGTTCTTGCCCCATAGCAGAAGGTTATCTTTTGGTAGAGCTTAATGTCTTCTATGAGGGTGAGGAAGAAAGACCTGAGTGGTGCCAGTCCCACACCCCCTCCTACGATCAAGACTTCTCTTCCCTTAAACTCATCCAGGGGATAACCTGCTCCGTATGGTCCCCTGACCCCCACCTTATCACTGGGCTTTGCCTTGTGAAGGGCAGAAGTTACTTTCCCCGCATTCATCACGGTGAAATCCAATTTTTCCTTAACTTGGGATGAAGAGGAAGGAGTAAATGGAGCTTCCCCTATCCCAGGCACCGTCAGTTCCATAAACTGACCGGTCCGGAAAGGAATCTCCTCTTTTGGCTTGAGAACAAAGGTCTTTATGTTTGGAGTCTCTTCAATTACCTCTAAAATTTCTGCAGAAACTGGCAGATAAGGATTTTTCATTTCCCTATTTTACTTAGCACTTCTCTCATATCTATCTTGCCTGGACAGGCCTGGATGCACCTTCCACAGCCAGTGCAAGCGACTATATCAAAATTCTCTAAGAAGTAATCAAATTTATGAGCATAGCGATGGCGAAGTCTCTCAGCCCTTCTCTTGCGAGGATTGGCTCCTCCGGCCACCTGAGAAAACTTAGGATATTGGCAGGCATCCCAGACCCGCACCTTTTCATAGCCTGCAGTTTGCTCTGCTCCTGAGGCTTGGTCGTACAACAGGAAGCAATAGCAGGTAGGGCAGACCTGGTTGCAGGCGGCACACTCCACACACTTCTCAGCCTCCGTCTTCCAGACTTCGGATTGAAAATTATTCTTAACGATTTCTTGGTAGCTCTTACCTACATCATATTCCTCATTCTGCTTCTTAACTTGATTCAGAACTTCAGCCCGGACATCATCCCGTTCCTTAACCATGTGGCTGGATGCCTCCTGAAACACAAATTCATTCTCTTTTATTAACTGCTCGCCTCGAGAGGAGCCAACCTCCAACACAAATCCATCGGCAATCCTGGAGAGATTAAGGTCAAATCCAGTCGCGGGATAGGGAGTTAAGTCCACCAGGCAGCAGAAGCAGGTTTCTCCGCAGGAGGAACAGTCGCTGCTTATAATGAGGGTATTCTCCCGGTTAGCTATGTAGAATAGATCCTTAAAATCTCCCTCTTTAAAAACATCATCCAAAACTGCTAAGGCCCTAAGGTCACAGGCCTTAGCCCCAACGATAATGGTTTTTGGCGGAGTCTTCTTAGACTTCGCCTTGGCTGTAGGATAACTGGCCACTGTCTCTTTCAGGTGGAAGAGGAACGGCTTGAGAGGCTCAACTGTTCGAATTTGACCATATACTATGTTCTCCAGGCCATCGGGACTTAGCCTCTGCCAGTAGAGATTCTCCTCTATTTGCATAGGGGCATAGATAACATTCTCTTTGAGTAGCTTCTTTAATAAGGTGTTGAAATTTCTAAAATTGATGAAATGCATCACCATTTGAATCTGCTTGACCAGTTTACAACTCTGTTTCTAACGGCACTTGAATAAAGCTTGTGAAATTTGTCACAAATTGCAGAAAAAAATAAACTCTCTCCTCTGCACTCAAAATTTTACCATCTTCCCCTTTTTTGTCAAGGAAAAAATTATCAGGAAAAAATTATCAGGGGGAAAATTCAAGGAATGGAAAAAATTTGACCGGGGGCGAAAGTAATGATATATTCAGGTATATGTATCAACCAAGGATTTACCGGGATTGGATAAAGGATAAGGATTTAGTCTCCTTCCAGGTGGTGGAGAAGGAGACAGACCTGCATATTCGAGCCGGGGTGGATTTGAGAGAGGAGGCTCGCCAGTCAATTCTAAAATATCGCCGACCATTAGAGAATTACATCAGAGAAAATCCATCCTTCTATAGCTCCCTCAAACCCCTCCCGGGGATAAAGGGTGCTCCTCTCATCGTAGCGGAGATGGCCCGAGCGGCAGAGAAGGCAGGAGTGGGGCCGATGGCCACGGTGGCCGGGGCAATAGCCCAGCTCGTTGGCGAGGACCTACTCAAATACTCATCTGAAGTTATCGTTGAAAACGGAGGAGATATATTCCTGAAGACCTCCAGGAGGAGACTGATTGGCATCTATGCCGGGAGCTCCGTCTTGACTGGAAAAATTGCTCTTCAGATTAAGCCGGAAGATACTCCCCTGGGAATCTGTTGCTCCTCCGGGAAGGTGGGCCATTCCCTTAGCTTTGGAAGCGCGGATGCTGTTATTATCCTCTCACCATCGGCCCCCTTAGCCGATGCGGCGGCCACCGCCATTGGCAACCTGATTAAGTCAGATGAGGACATCCCCAAAGGGCTAAAGTTTGCTAAGAATATAAAAGGTTTGAAAGGGGTGGCTATCATTGAGGGGGAAAAGATGGGAATCTGGGGAGGAGTGAAGATTCTCCGATGATGAAAGGGGCTAAAATAAAGATAGAGGGAATCGTCCAGGGAGTTGGTTTCCGTCCATTCGTTTACCGTTTAGCCGGTAGTCTGGGACTGAAGGGATGGGTGCTTAACTCAACCCAGGGAGTGATAATAGAAGTGGAGGGGAAGAGCCATAACTTAGAGGTCTTTATCAGGCGCCTCAAGGATGATTCTCCCCCTATGGCCAGAATAGAGAAAATGCTTGTAGAGGACTGCGTCCCTGAGGGTTACCAGGAATTTATCATTAAGCGAAGCAGTGAAGATGAGGAGAAATTCCTTCTCATCTCACCAGATATCTCTACCTGTAATGAATGTCGAGAGGAGCTCTTCCAGCCGGATAACTTTCGCTTCTCCTACCCATTCATCAACTGCACTAATTGCGGCCCTCGCTTCACCATCATAAAAGATGTCCCTTACGACCGTCCGCATACCACTATGGCTACCTTTAAGATGTGTCCCATCTGCCAGGCTGAATACGAGGACCCGGGAAATCGGAGGTTTCATGCCCAGCCCAATGCCTGCCCGGAATGTGGCCCCCAGCTCCAACTCCGACAAGATGGCTCGCTCTGTCAAGTAACAAATCCCCTGGACCGAACTGTGGAGCTGCTTAAGAAAGGAAAGATAATAGCCATTAAGGGATTAGGAGGCTATCACTTAGCCTGCGACGGGGAAGATAACCAGGCAGTTATCCGCTTGAGGTCAAGAAAGATTCGGGAGGATAAGCCGTTTGCCATTATGTGTTATGACCTGAGGTCAGTGGAGAGATACTGCTACCTCAGTCAGGAGGAAAAAGAGCTCCTGGAGAGCCCGCAGAGGCCAATTGTCCTCCTGCGAAAGAAGACAGACGGTCCCATTGCTTCCACGGTTGCTCCAAATAATAGATACATAGGGATAATGCTTCCTTATACCCCCTTACACTATCTTATTCTTCGCCAGTTTGGCCATGCCCTGGTAATGACCAGCGGCAACCGAAGTGACGAGCCAATTGCCTATGAGGATGAGAATGCGCTTCGCAGGCTGTCCCCCATTGCTGATTATTTCCTGACCCATAATCGGAGAATTATGCGCCGCTGTGACGATTCAGTAGCCAGGGTCTTTGCTGGCCGCAGCATAATCATCAGGCGCTCACGGGGATATTCTCCCCGACCGATCAGACTCCCTGGGCCAGTTAATCAGGTCTTATCCTGCGGAGGGGAACTTAAGAACACTTTCTGTCTGACCAAGAATAACTATGCCTTCCTCAGCCATCATATCGGGGACCTGGTTAACCTGGAGAGTCTGACATCTTTTGAAGAAGGAATCCAGCACTTCCAGAAATTATTTAACATTCATCCAAAAATTGTGGCTTATGACCTTCACCCTGATTATCTCTCTACCAAATATGCCTCTCAACTCTTAGCCACGAACCATGGGCTATCCTCGGTAGGCATCCAGCATCACCATGCCCACATCGTTAGCTGCATGGCTGAGAATGGCATCAGGGGGAGAGCCATTGGAGTAGCCTTTGACGGCACAGGTTTCGGTTCTGATGGCACCATCTGGGGAGGAGAATTCCTGATAGCAGATTATGCCGATTTCAAGCGAGTGGGACACCTTCAATATCTGCCACTACCTGGGGGTGATGCGGCCATAAGAGAGCCCTGGAGAATGGCCGTTTCCTATCTTTATTCCACCTATGGAGACAAGTTCACAGATCTGGATTTAGACTTCAATCGAAGGCTGGATAAAAGAAAGTGGCTCATCCTGAAGCAGGCCATGGATAAGAAAGTTAATTCCCCCCTTACCTCAAGTATAGGGAGGCTCTTCGATGCGGTAGCTTCGCTACTCGGCATTCGAGATGTAATTAATTACGAAGGTCAAGGAGCCATTGAACTGGAGCAGGTGTCCGAAGAGAGCGCAGATGAATGGTACCGGCCTTCGGCCAGTACTGCCTGTGAAACGGCACTGCTTTGCGGTGCTTCACCGTATCCTTACAAGATCATAGAAGAGGACCCTCTATTAATTGATCCCAGAGGGATGATAGAGGCAATCGTGGAAGATTTGAAGTGCGGCATTGCTCGCTCCATCGTCGCCGGTAAGTTTCAGCGCACCGTAGCTGAGTTTACCCTAAATATGTGCAGAAAGATTAGAACTATTCATGGTCTGAACAAAGTAGTCTTAAGTGGAGGTGTCTTCCAGAACATCTTCCTTCTGCGCATCCTCTGGGAAAAACTGAGGCAGGAGGGACTGGAAGTATTCATTCATCATCAGGTTCCCACTAACGACGGT
>JAUWHM010000138.1 GCA_030605915.1 Nitrospirota bacterium
AAATATCTATACGAAAGTGATCGTCCAGGGGAATTCCATCCTTATCAATAACCTGAGCTCCTACCACACCGAATACCAAAAATACAAGTCTCTCTATGCCCGGGGGGTTAAATCTTTTCTTATTGCCCCTTTAAAAATAGCAAAGGAACCCATCGGGCTTCTCGGAATATTCGCCAAAGATCCCTATGATTTTACCGGAGAGGAATTGAGACACCTTACCACCTTTGCTACCCACGCAAGTCTAATCATTGAAAATGCCAGACTGCTGGAGACTACAGAACGTCTATCCATAACTGACGAATTAACCCAACTCTATAACTTCCGCCATTTTCAGGATAGATTTAAGAGGGAATTTCATAGGGCCAGGCGTTATAATCATAGCCTCTCTCTCTTGATGTGCGATATAGATCACTTTAAAAACTATAATGATACCAACGGTCATGAGGCTGGCAATGAGGTCTTGAAGAGGATAGCCCAAATTATGATGGGTTCAGTAAGGGATGCTGATTTTGTAGCCCGCTATGGCGGAGAAGAATTTGCCCTTCTCTTAATTGAAGCTAACAAAGATGATGCCAGGCTATTTGCTGAAAGACTGAGGCAGGAGATAGAAAAAGAGACCTTCCCTTATCAAGAAAAACAACCCAATGGTAATTTAACTGTTACTATAGGTGTAGCCGGTTTTCCTGCAGATGCCACTACCGGCCAGGAACTAATAGCCCATGCTGATGAGGCCCTTTACCGGGGCAAAAATAAGGGCAGAAATACGGTAAAGCAGTACTGGCCAAAGGCCGGTAAAGCAATAACTTATTAGGCCGGCATGTATTTTGCGAGCAAACTATCTGTGATGTAGCGGCGGATCACCTCCTGGCTATCCTTTTCAATCTTAGTAAACTGGAGGCCAATGTGATATATGTCTTTTCCCTCTTTTTTTCTTTCATGGCGATGCCACACTACCTCAACCTCAATTCTCTCCACCTCTGCCTCAGCCTTTTCTCTATGCCCAGGGAAATCTATTTGTAGATATATATGCCTCTTTCCTTTTACTATCTCTTCCCATTCCTTTTTAGAGAATAAATCTGTAACCAGAGATAGGCCTTCCGTCGATATATTTCTGGTCGCACCCTTGTGCCAGAGGATATCTTCACCTTCTCCGTTAATTTTGAACTCCACGCTTAATTCAATGGCCAGGCGGACATATCCACGCCTCTCCTTTCCGGTAAATAAACCCATCATTCTTCTCCTTCCACCGTTCCAACCTCAAGTTTAATCCCGGCCCGTTCTTCTACCCTCTCTATTTTACCGTCGCGTATCCAGAAGATGCGGTCAGATACATCGAGCATCTTAAGGTCATGGGTAGCTGATATTATCGTTACTCCTTTCTCTTTATTTAAACGGCGCAGGAGCACAATAATCTCCTTCCCTGTCTTTAAGTCCAGATTCCCGGTGGGCTCATCAGCTAAAACTATGGCCGGGTCATTAGCTAATGCCCTGGCTACAGCCACTCTCTGCTGCTGCCCTCCCGAGAGCTCAAGAGGCTTATGCTGAAGGCGGTCTCCCAGACCCACAGTATTCAAAAGTTCCACCCCTTTATCCATGCTATCGTCGGTAGACATGCCGGCAAAGACCATGGGCAGGGTAACATTCTCCAGAGCAGTCATAACCGGGATAAGATTAAATGTCTGAAAGATGTAACCTATTTTTCGGCAACGAAGCCAGGCCAGTTCATAAGCATCAAGCTGGGCTACATCCACCTCATCAATATAGACTTTGCCCTCGGTGGGTTTGTCCAGACCACCAATCATATTAAAGAGTGTGGACTTGCCTGAACCTGACGGTCCCATAATTGATATGTATTCTCCCCTTTTTATCTCTATATTAATCCCCTTAAGGGCCTCTAATGAAATCTTTCCCATGGTAAAGACCTTTTTAACATCTTTGCTTCTAACTACATTTTCTTCTATATCCATCGTAATTTCCCCCTCTTAAAATCAGACATTAGACTTAAAAGCAGATAAAATTCAGACTTCTGTCCGCATGGCTTCAGCCGGAACCATCCTGGCCGCCTGTGAAGCCGGGAAAAGAGACCCGATAATTGATATAACTACCCCTATGGCTAAAACTGCCAGGGCATAACCTAAAAAAGGCAATACTGGAAAAGTAGAGATAACCTGACCTCCATATCTGAGGAGACCTGCTAGGATGACAAACCCGCCTCCAACTATTACTCCGAGAATAGAGCCAACCAATCCCTGGAAAAGGGATTCTAATAGAAATAATTTCCAGATGAAACTATCCAGGGCTCCAAGACATTTCATGGTGCCAATCTCACGGTATCTTTCGGTAACTGACATGAGCATGGCGTTGGTTATCCCTACCACGCACACAAGAAGAGACAGGCTCACCAGCCATATCTGCCGGGCACTAAATTCCACTTCTTCTCCCTGTAGACGCACCTTTATCTCCAAGGTGCCTTCCTCTAAGAGCCCCTCATGAACAAGGTTATTTGTAAAGATAGACATCAAAAAGGCTATCCCTAAAATAATACCACTTGTAGTTATGAGAGATCGCCAGAACCGGATGCGCAGGCTCTTGAAGCTTATCTCTACCGCTTTACTCAAAGGCAGGACTATCTGACGCTCAACCTTTCTTCTCTCATCAGCCATGTTTCACCTCTTCCCCATCAGAAATCCAATCAACCTTTTTTGTCCCAATTTCTTGAGATAACTCAAAAGTGAAACTTCCGCTTCTTTTGGATTGAGCTTGAACTCCTTAGCCAGATTTTCCATTATCTTACCCACACTTACATGTCCATCACACTTTTGCCACACCCAGCTACCGATTTCATCGAGACTTATCTTTCTTTCCCCAGGGATATAAAATATCCTGGATAGTATCCGCACCCACCAGACTTTCTTCCTGGGAACAACGAGAATAATCTCACCATTATCTTGTCTGTTTTCACGGACAGCCTCGTTCCTTATCGGCCTTGCCCTTAAGGTATCTTCCCGCGAAAGCCCCTGTTTTCTTAAAAACATATGCTATAGAACATGCCTACCGTCAACCAGGCACACACGGACATTGTAGTCGCAAAGCTTGCTTTGCTCTTGTCTAGCCGAGCAAGCTCGGCCACTACAGTTTCCTCATCTCAAAATATCAGTTGGCTGACTGTCTTGGCTATTAATGCTAAAGCTACCGCAGCCATCCCTATCAGTCCTACACCGCACCCGTACCCGGCTAAAAGGATCGGGGTATAAGAACGCCAGGTCTTTTCTCCGAAACGCCGGCTGAAAAAATAGCGACTCAATAAGGCCCCTATAAACAAGGGAATAGCATTATGCGGAAGCATAGAAACGCCTCCTACTAAACCGTAAAAAAGTCCAATCGGTAAATGTAGTAAACTGAGAAGAATATATATGACTCCTCCTCCTAAGGCGCCAATAAAAATGAGATTAAACCTTATCGCTCCAAGAATCCACGGTATCCCTTCGCCGAGCATGGCCGACGCCCACAGAGCCTTACCTATAGCATAAAGCGGCCACATTTTATGCACAAAGGGATAGGCGGCAGAAGGAATAGGTCCCATGCGCCATATAAGTGACCAGAAAAGGAAGCTACAGAAAGCCATAATAATAAAAGAAACTGCTACAGCTTTGTAATAGCTGGTAAATTTTGTCCGGGTAAGCTCAAGCTGTTTAAAACCCTGAGCCATAAATCCATGGTTAAAATAAGGTACAGGAGCGAACCAGATAGCCGCACCTTTATAACCGCTCAAGATAAAAGAGCCCTCCTTTACCATGGGAAAGGTTATCCCGGTAACCGAGCCGGTTATGCCAAACATGCGGGCAGAGATATATGAAAGGAAGGGAGTAGCTACATACCCGAAGATGCAGAAAATCCACACGGGAAATCCTGGCACCAGAATATGACAGAGGACAACATAAGCGGTAGTAGACAAAAACCATATACCCACCCCTGCCCAGATAGGCATATCACCTCTTCCTGGAGGAAGAGAAACGCGTTCTACTTTTTCCCCTCGCTTCTTTATGAAGATACTCACAACCTTCCATACCCCGATAAGTCCCACTACAACTCCAACCCCTATCGTAACACTCAACCATAGGTCAAGCCCGGTGGTTATAGAAGTAGGTATAACGGTCATGCCCGGCCGCCAATTGTGAATTATCTCTTTATGATAGCAGATAGGATTTATAACCAATTTAGACAACATAGAACCAATAAAGGTACCGCAAACTACCCAGAAAGGAATAACGAATCCAGCAAACATGATACCCAAATCAGTCATACAGCCAAGCATAGCTGACGGTAGAAATGTCCCTAATTGAGATGTCCAATCAACCCAGGGGATGGGGATAAGCATAAGGGGCTTCGTCATAAAAAGACCGGTAAAAGTGGGAATGCCTACCCGAAAGGCGCCAAAGATAACGCCAATCATAGCCCCTATAGTGAATATCCTCCAGCGCCAGCCTTCTTTCTTGCCACTTGTCTCAGCCAGGGCCAGGCATCCTTCGGCCCCCACCCTGGCTAAGGGAAAGGGAAGTTTTTCTATATCACTGGTAAAACGGAACATGGTATAACCGAGGGAGATACTATTCAGTTGGAAAAGAATCTGGTGAATAATCAGAACTACGAGAGGGATAAGCCAGTCACGGTGAAAAAAGGTCCTTTTAAATAATGCCGCTGAATCTGCCGGTGGAGCAACCCAATTTGGTATTATATCCCTTAACCCAAAAGCTTCGGCATAAGGTGATTGACGAAAGTACTGGTCCCAGATCTGTGACCCGAATATACCTCCACTTATAACCAGCCCTGAGGCACCCATAACCGCACCGGCGCTAATAAGCCCTCCGGCGATAATAAAGATAATGTAAATTTCCTGCTTCTTTAACTTAATAAAAGAGCGCTTGGTAATTTCAATAAAAAGAATAACTGTTACCCACGGCGCGGCCGCACCAATACCGGTGCCGCTGACCAGACTGAGGTAAATTGCGCCGGGAAGCATAATAAAGCCGATAAAAAGAGCAGCGATAATGGTCCTTACATTAAACCCTTCTTCAAAAGGTTCAATCTGATCTAAATCTTCTTTTTTGTTATTCAAAACATCTTCTCCCCTTGCACTCTGTATTCATCCTTAACCTCAAGGCTCACTGTTCTCCAGATGAGGAATTGTTTTCGCAGAATATCCAGGAACCTGCGGTTAAGCCGGACCCAGGTATTAATCTCGCCACTTAATCGCTCTATCTCAAGATGGATCTCATAGATACCATATTCGCCTGTAGGGATAGCCTTCATCGCTACCTTCTGGCTTACTCCAAGGTCAAACGGAGCCAGCCAGCTTTTAAAGGAAACCAAGAATCCATCTTCATCCTTACCTTTCGGGTACTGCCTTACGGCACTGCCTATGCTGTGTTTTACCGTATGCCTGAACTTAGAAAGTGTAGTCTCCTGAGTATAAAAGTTTCCCACTGATTCTTCTTCATAGGAAGAAAAATATTCTTTAAAGAACATATAGAGTCCCAGGATTTCCCTGCCGCTTATGGTGAATGGAAATTCAAATTTCCATACATCTCCTTCTGGTTCAGGCAGGACCCAGCGCCGCGTAACATCAGGGACAGCCATCTGCGCCGCTTTCCTGGCCGGGTATATCGTAGACATGATGACCACAGCCATTACCACCAGCGTAGAAGAGACCGCTGAAAGAGAGGAATAATTTAGAGTAAGCCCGGCCAGCCAGCCAAAGGTGGTAAGAACCTTGGCTACCACCTGGCCTATTAGATATCCGGCAACTGCACCTAAGATTGCAAAGACACATGATTCAGCAATAAAGAGAGAGCCAATATGCACCGGAGCCAGCCCTACTGAGCTATAAATGCCTATCTCCTTAAACCGTTCATAGACCGAGCCCATCATGGTATTGAGCACTATAAGTGAGGCAATAAGAATAGGAATGAAAAGATTGCTCATTCCTGAAAATGATGTCATCGCCAAGGAACTATAGACCATGACCTTATCTTTAATACCGGCAAAAAGGGTAACAGCAAGCCTGGACACAAAACCTTCCACCTTTTCCTTTATATCTATATCTTTATCAAAACGAACAGCCACTGAGGCAATAGTGCCACCTAAGTTACGCGCTAAGCTGTATGGCAGGATAATGACATTGCCCAGTTCCAAGTGAGTAAATGTCTCAAGTTTGGTCTTACCTTCTATACCGGTTGCCCTCTGCCTGCTTGCCTTTATCTCATCCTGATGCTGAGTGCTCATCACTACAAAATTTACCGGTGTAATACGCTCATCATCCAGGTCTTTGAAATCCTTCATGGCAGAGGAATCCAGTATCCCTTTGAGTGTAAGAACCTCTCCAAGAATCCGTATCTTCTTTCTCCCCACATCCTCAAGGCTTATCCCTAATCGTTCAGTCAGTTCACTTGGCAGGATACACACCTTTTCGTCATTCTCATCAAACCATTCTCCTGCTATTAAATGCTTCTCCGGATGGGTGACCTCTTTCTCTTGAGGTGAGAGCCCTAAAGCCGCCATGGCAAAACCAGACCTGCCTTCCTGCCCTAAAACTTTAATCTTAATGTGGCACGATTTCCCTATATCCCTTGAAATAATCCATGCCCTGGGAGAAACAACTGCTCCTTCAGAAAACTCACTTTCTATGTAATCTAATGCCGGCTCTTCTAAGGGATACCAGACCCTGTCGCGGATTAAGGCACCTTGATAAGATGGCGTATTACGCCTGGGGACTTGATTGTACTGCATATAGGTCTTTACTGAAGTAAAAGAGAGGACAGTGAAGGTAAGGAGGACAAGGGTAACGCAGGTTAAAATCGTTCTGACCTTACGCCTTTTCATATTTGATATACCTAACGAAAAGGCGGTAGCTGACGCGCTGATACGGCCTACATCAGCCTGATATACCTTAGCTCTCTTCTGCTTCATCTTCTCCATCTGTTCCTGAAATTTTGAGCTGACAATGGATAAAACAATGGCAGAAAGAGTGAGCACAATAAAAGCTAATAGTATGACCTCGGGGGCATTGGAGATACGGAAGGCTGGGTGAACAAGTCGCATGATTATATAGATGAGCAAAAATATTCCAAAAACACCAAGTATCTGCTTCTTGATATCAGTAAATCCAAAGGTAAGCCTCTCCATAAAGAAGGCAAAAGGGATAAGAAGGGCCATGTAAAAAATCATCCCTTTAATGACATCGTTGGCTGTAGCCTTGACATCTGGATATGCCCGCGACACAAGCCCAAGCGCTCTGCGGCAAGACATTGCAAATCTGTCCCAGTTTCTCTCGCTTTTAGCTTTCTCTGCCTCCCGAAGCGCCTTTTTCGCTTTCGCGGATAGGTCATTTAGGCGGTTATTGACAACACCGTATTTAGCTAACTCTTTCACCCTAAACTCGTTCAGATTGAGCATGTCCTGAGCCGCATAGAATGAACTTTGAGTTAACCGACGGCACGAATCTACACCATAACCCATACCCTCAGCCATGTCCTTTGATTCTATTCCTGGAGAATTGAGGAAAAGCATACGCAGGCCCACGATGCTTGAGGCCATACCAACTTTTAGCCTCTTACCCGGTTGTGAGAATATAACTCCGTATGGCGAAACATCGGAAGTCCTTTGAACAGTCTCATCCACACTATATCCATATGCAAAGGGTGTGCTATTAGCAGTATCAAAGACATTGACCTGAGAAAGCGTTGTTAAATACCGTGGGTCTACCAGGTCATAGATATCCGTAGAAACACATGGGAAAAGGACAATCATTCGCCCATTTATCATGGGGTACTGCTGATCACCATTAACGCCCCTATCCGGGGCCAATATTATCTCTCCATCTTGCGGGTCAATCTTATATGCCTCCGTCAGCCCACTACTCCAGCCAGAAATAATAAACTCACCATTTTCATTAGTTAGTTCATAAAATGAACCTCGCACCCCCATAAAAGAACTGATAGACTTACGAATAAACGCTACTGCACCTTCAACAGGGTCATCCGGCACAAAACTTTTGCTTGGATTGAAGGTAACTATCCTTCCTTCCAGCCTGCCGAGTGAATCTTTCAGTTTCATTTTCGATTCCGGGAATAAATGCGGGTCGTTTAATGCCCTGCGGATAAGTGGTTTTAAAAACTGAACCTGCCTTAAGAGATTCACAAAATTAACCTTTTGCACCGTGTCTACAGGCGTATCTACGCAGCTGCGCATATCATTGACGGTAACCAGGCTGATTGCTGGAATCCCTGCCACCATTACCAGTTCGCTATCCAGGGCAATATAGTCCGGGATATAAGAAGACCAGTTAATGCCTCTCTTAGGGCTGATACCATTTACAAAAATATCCTTTACCTCTGCGCCTATTATCTTCCTTATCTTCTCAATTGACTCATTTTCATTCTGTGTTCTCGCTGAGACATGTTCTATATCTTCTTGTGTTATAATTTCCCTGGCTACTAATCGTTGCCCGCATATATTCTGGGCATACTCTTCAAATTTTTTCCCGAAAGGAGCAAATAGCCGCTGGTAATAGAACTCGTTTATGGTGAAGAAATTTCCCCGATGAAATACTCCTATCTCATCATTGCGGCTGGATAGGTCAAGTCCGATAAAGAGGCTTACATTTATTGGCTCTTCTATCATCTCCTTAAATGGAGAAATATTCCTGCAATGCCTCTGAACAAAGGCATCTATACCCCGCAGACCTATGAAATGAGCGGAGGTTGCCAGAAGAAAAACAGTCCTGTCCGGAGGATTTTCCCTCAGGTCTTTTGCTATCTCTATAAGCGTGGCAATACCGCAGGCAGATTCAGCCCCGGGGGCTTTCATGGGGACGACCGAGATAGAATCGTAATAGGCTGAAATGACCACTAATTCCTTGGAAAGATTCTCATCTTTTCCCTGGATAAACCCACAGATATTCCAACTCTTCACTTTCTCCCATTCCATCCTCGCTTTTAAGGTAATTTTCTCTCCCTGCATACTTTTTAAAAGTTTAATCTTTTCACGAGCCAACATAAAACGAGGCACATTAAGAGGCACCTCTACGAATTTCCTTTCTGCCTCTATTCTCATGGTCTCTTCAGGCTCAACAAAGATAATTGCCTTTGCCCCTAATCCGGCGGCTTTAAGCCAGTTCGTCCCACAGTTAAAATCAAGCGCTACCACTGCATCTTCAAGGTCATAGCCATTATAATCCTTATACTCACCTTTTCCTGCATAAATTAGCTTTCCGCTGATTCCTTCCTGAGATAATGTGGACGTCCTAACCATATTTGGCCAGAGACAATATAGCTTTATTTTCTCTCCGCCCGGCCCTTCCAGGCTCGCCCCCTTATCCATGGGAATGGTTACAGAAAAATCTTCCTTCCTTACCTCTTCCAGTCCAAGTTGATTGAAAATTTCATAGACATAATCTGCCGCCTTAATATTACCTTCATATCCTGGCAGCCTCGAACCAAGATTAGAAAGAAACTCCATCGTGTCTTTTAAGGATTCACCGGCCTCAAGATATTCCCTAACCTTATCCCTCTCCCCAAAAACTGTTACCTCAAAACACATGAAAAATGCACTGAGAGCTATCAAGACAAGCCTCGACACGCTCCAGCAAAGCCTTAAGCTCGAAATCCTGAAATTATTAGGCACAGAGTTTCTCATTTCTGTTTTCCTTTATGCCTTTGTGCCTTGATTTTTGTCATAACTCTGTCCGCACCTTTTGCCATGCCCGGCGAGAACCAGGATTATTATTAAGCTCTTCTACATAGGCTGCCTGGGCTTCCTCAATCCCCCCCATCTTTTCAAAGCACAATCCCTTTAGATAATTAGCTTCAGGGTAACCTCTATTAAGACTTAGAACCTTTTCTGATACCTCTAAGGCCATTCTGACATCACCTGAATAATAGTGTGCCAGAGCTAAATTATAGTTCAACCCGGGGCTATTGCTGTCTTTCTTTAAACCCTCCGTTAGGATATCAACTGCCTTGTCATATTCCTTCAAAAGCATAAACGATATCCCTAACTTATTATAGACTTTTAAATTATCCGAATTTTCCTTAAGTGAGTCCTGCCAGTATCTGCGGGCCTTTTCTGTTTCATAAAGCTGAAATGCCCTATCACCCTTTGTCTCCAGAACCTGCCAAAGTGGGGAATCTCTGTCTTTGGTTGTAACTGCCCCGATCAATAAAACCAAAGATAACAGAATGACAGCCACAAGAAATAGTCTTTTCATGTCATATCCAGAAGACCATGTTCCCGGTATGTCTGGTAATTAAGTCTATAAGAATCCAGATACAGGCGGCACTGTACTGGCCGAGGATAAGTCCCAGGAAAAAAGGACGGCCGTTACGGTATAGGCTAACCCCACCGTATTTTAAGATCAACATCCCCATTAGTGAAGTAATGAGCCAAATTTAGCTGGTCTTAACTACCTGAGAGATGGCACTCTTAGAGAAGTCTATTCTGACGTTGTCAGCTACTTTTATGGTAACCGTGTCTTCCTTCACATTAACAACTATCCCGTGAACACCCCCACCGGTAATCACCTTATCTCCCTTCTTCAAGTTAGCTCTCATCTCCTCCCTCTGCTTTCGTTCCTTCTTCTGGGGAAGCCAGATGAGAACATAGAAGATAAAGAAGATAATGATGAGGGGGAAAAACATCCCCAGACCGGAAGGTCCCTGACCAGGACTACTTGGGGCAGTTCCCATGGCATAGGCTTCAGTGAACATCTAAGAACCTCCTCTGTAACTGGTTAAAAACTCCCTCTCAAACTCCGTAAATCTATCCTGTAGTATAGCCTCACGCATCGTCTTCATCAACTGGGTATAGAAGAAGAGATTATGCAAGGTGTTAAGACGAAGGCCCAATATCTCGTCAGTGGCAAATAGATGGCGTAGATAAGCTCGGGTGAAGTTGCGGCAGGTATAACATTGGCACTTTTCATCGAGGGGAATAAACTCCTCACGATACCCGGCATTCTTAATGATCACTTTGCCCTCTATGGTAAAAGCTGTTCCATTGCGTCCACAGCGAGTTGGCAGGGCGCAGTCAAACATATCCATTCCCCTCTTCACACTTTCTACTAAATCTATTGGACTGCCTAGTCC
>JAUWHM010000029.1 GCA_030605915.1 Nitrospirota bacterium
CCTTCTTTGTAGGCTTGATATCTATTTTCAGATTCTTTCACCCACATTTTTTCTATTTGCTCATCCGTTTTATCCAAGCTATCCAAGAGGATTTCAGCCAAATGGATTCTATCAACAACATTCAATTCTAACACTCTTGTCTTTATTTTCTCTGTCAACATTTTCTTTACCCTCCTTTCATTCACCTAACATTAGCTAGCGGAACTTCGGGTTATCGCTATTATATCCACCGGGAGCAAATCTATCGGCGAAGTCTCCGGCACATCAGTGCCCAGCCGCAAAATTTATCCCAAACTCCTCAAAGAACTGGTCCAGTTTTTCTCCCTCTAAATAGTCACTATACTCCGTATCGAGTTTACTCAGATTCTCTTTATTCACATTCATGGCTTTACCTCCCTCCCTAATACAGAGCCAACTTCAAGGCGATGTCCCCTCAGATAGTCACCGATTGACATCCTCTTTCCACCTTCTCCTTGCACCTCCTTTACCAGAATCGTTCCATCTCCCGTAGCTACTACCATACCCCTGTCTTTAACCACCTCCAAAATTTTTCCTGGCTGAGAGTTCTGAACAGGAAAAGTGAGATGAGAAACCAGTTCTGTTTCCCAAACTTTTAATGTTGTTTCCCTTTTCCCTTTCAGGTAAGTATATGCTCCCGGTCGAGGGTTAAGCCCTTTCACTAAATTATGGATATCCTGCCCGGAAGTTCCCCAATCTATCAGCCCATCCCGCTTCTTCAGCGGAGGAGCATCGGTAGCTTCTCTATCATTCTGAGGCATGTAAACAGCCTTTCCTTGTTTAATCATCTCTAAAGTTTCTGTAAGAAGCTTAGGAGCCAGAGGAGTTAATCTCTCACCCAGGACTCCAGCCGTATCATCTGGACCAATCTCCACTGACTCCTGGAGAATAATATCCCCCTCATCCATCTTCTCATTCATCAGAATGATGGTTATCCCCGTCTTCTCCTCTCCCTTGATTATAGCCCACTCAATAGGAGCCGCTCCCCGGTATTTCGGCAGAAGTGAAGCGTGAACATTGAGGCAACCCCACCTGGGTAACTGAAGAATTTCAGGTGGAAGTATTTCCCCGTAGGCGACTACAATGATGACTTCCGGCTTCAGGTCCCTGAGCCAATCCATAAATTCGGGATGGTGAAGGTCAGTCGGCTGGTAGATGGGAAGCTGGGAGCTCTCAGCCGTTACCTTAACCGGAGGAGCTTCAATCTTTCTTCTTCGTCCCTTTGGCCTATCTGGCTGGGTAACCACTCCCACTACTTCTCCATACTCAATTAAAGCTTTCAGGCTGGGTAGGGCAAATTGGGGTGTCCCCATAAAGACAATTCTCATTTTGCTACTCTCCCCCACTAAGTTTAACATATTTCATGTCCCAATGCAAATGTTTTGACGATTTTTTTTTGTTTGGAAATGGGAACTTCCGGGAATTTTCTTGATTTTATCCCAATCACAAGCTATTATATACATAATGAAGAAAAGAGGGAAGGGTAAGAACATTGGATTCATATCAACCCGTTTAGCGGGGACGGATGGTGTTTCTCTGGAGGCAGCAAAATGGGCTGATGTCCTGGAGAGAGAAGGATTCACCTGCTTCTATATGGCGGGTGAACTTGATAGGCCATCAGAGAGGTCGCTTCTAGTAAAGGAGGCTCATTTTGCTCATCCCACAATTCGGGAAATATATAAAGAGTGCTTCGCCGCTGAGGTCCGTAAGCGGTCCGTTACCGAAAAGATTCACCAGGTTAAAGATAGGCTTAAAGAGCAGATTTATAGGTTTATCAGTGACTTTAAGATTGACCTTCTGCTGCCGGAGAATGCCTTAGCCATTCCGCTTAATATCCCCCTGGGACTGGCTATTACCGAAGTCATTTCCGAGACTCGAAAACCCACCATTGCCCATCATCACGATTTTTTCTGGGAGCGCAAGCGTTTCTTAGTGAACGCTGTCTGGGAATACCTGAATATGGCCTTCCCACCCCATTTGCCATCTATCCAGCATGTGGTATTAAACTCCTCTGCCGATAACCAGCTAAGTCTCAGGACGGGCATCTCCGCTACCATAATTCCCAACGTCATGGACTTTGACAGCCCGCCGCCGCCTATTGATGATTATTCACGTGATGTG
>JAUWHM010000167.1 GCA_030605915.1 Nitrospirota bacterium
GGAAGCCTGGCGGGATGACCCTAATACCAAGGTGATCTTGAGTTACTTAGAGGATATCCGGGACGGCTCCAAGTTCCTCAAGGTAGCTGAGGAAGTGAGCCGGCGCAAGCCCATCGTCATTATCAAGTCGGGAGGAACAGCCGCTGGGGCCAGAGCAGCCTCTTCCCATACGGGCAGCTTAGCTGGTTCGGAGGAAGCCTATGAAGCCGCCTTCCGCCGATGTGGAGTGCTTCGGGCTAAGTCCTTAGAGGAACTCTTCGACCTGGGATTGGCCTTCAACTCCCAGCCACTTCCCCGGGGAAGAAGGGTAGCCATCGTGACCAACGCCGGTGGTCCGGGAATAATGGCCAGTGATGCCTGTGAGAGAATGGGGCTCACCTTAGCTTCGCTGGAGAGAAGGACTATAGATTCCTTAAAGCGTCACCTTCCTCCCCAAGCAAATTTCTATAATCCAGTGGACATCTTAGGGGACGGAGGAGCGGAGCGCTACCAGCCGGCTCTTGAGGGCGTGCTGAAAGACCGAAATGTGGACGCAGTTCTTGTCCTCCTCACTCCCCAGGCCATGACCGAGGTAGAAGAAACAGCTCAGGCTATTTCAGATTTGAATAGAACTAATAAGCCAATTCTCGCCTCCTTTATGGGAGAGGTGCAGGTTAAGAAAGGAATCCAGATTTTAAGGGAACATGGGGTCCCCAACTATCTTTCCCCGGAGAGGGCAGCGGCTACTCTTTTAGGGATGGTTAAGCGCACCGAGTGGCTTAAACGATCAAAGACGAGGAAGAAGAAATATCCGGCGAGAAGGAATGAAGTAAGAAAGGTTCTCCAGAAAGTTAGATTAGCGGAGCGAGTCTCCTTAGTCGATGTAGAGGCGCGAGAGGTAATTTCCCATCATGGTATTTCGGTTCCCAGGAGTCATTTAGCTGCCACCATGGAGGAGGCCGCAGAGGCGGCTTCAGGGATTGGTTATCCAGTAGTGATGAAGATTGCCTCCCCAGATATATTGCACAAATCCGATATCGGAGGAGTGAAGATGGGACTCGGGAATGAAGCACAGGTGCGGGATTGTTTTGAGCTAATGATGATGAGGGCAGCAAAATATATGCCGGAAGCAGACATCTGGGGCGTGACCATTCAGGAGACTTTGCCGGGAAAAGAGGTCATACTGGGGATGAACCGCACTCCTTCCTTTGGACCTCTCCTCATGTTTGGTTTAGGAGGAATTTATGTTGAGGTCCTTAAGGATGTGGCCTGGCGTTTAGCTCCCTTGGATGAACGGGAAGCCAGAGAGATGATTAAGGAAATCCATTCCTACCCTCTCCTGGCCGGAGTGAGGGGGGAGAGACCAACTGATGTGGAGGCCATCGTGGAGGCCCTTCTTCGCCTCTCCCAGTTAGTCACCGATTTTCCTGAAATTGTGGAGTTAGACATCAATCCCTTGAAGGTAGGCGAAGTGGGCAAGGGCGCAGTAGCCATAGATGTCAGGATAACATTGAGCATTTAAGAATTAGTTTGGTACGCTAAGTTGTTCTTGCCTTATCGCTATAGAAATGCTACTATTTAAGGTAGCCATAGGTATAAATCCATTCAGAGGGAGGAGGTGAAAGGCAAAGATGATATCAGAAAAGGATAAAGCAATAATATTGAAGTATGCGAAAAAATATAATTTGAGCATAGTGATCTTATTTGGTTCTTCTGTTGACAGAGAAGATGCAAATGATATAGACATTGGTATAAAGGGGATAGAGCCTGGACATTTCTTTGAGTTTTATGGAGAATTATTACTTTCGCTTTCAAAACCAATAGATATAATTGACTTAAGCAAAGAAATTTCTTTCAATAGATTAGTAGAAAAAGAGGGGGTAAAGCTATATGGCTGATTTAAGAGATAAGGTTAATGTTGGAATGGAAAATATATCTGCCGTTCTTGAAGAGTTGAAAAAGATTAAAGATAAATCTAATAAGAGTATAGTTGAATTGGCAGGTATGGGTACATTTTTACATAATATTTATACAGGAATTGAGAGTATACTTAAACAAGTTATAAGTGATAGAGGCATATCAATTCCAACCTCAGATTCATGGCATAGTGATTTGTTAATATTAGCAACAGATAAAGGAATTATCACTGAGATTACAAAGAATCGATTGGCTAAATACTTAGCATTTCGTCATTTCTTTATACATGCTTATGGATTTTTATTAGATGAGGAAGAATTAAAATTATTGGTTGATGATGTATTTGATGTGTATTCGTCATTTAAGACAGAGATCGCTGTTTTTCTGGCTAACTAAATAGTTCTCTAGGAAATACAATGGATTTCGGGTTTGCGACTTCACTTACGCTTCGTTCTAACTTTGTGTCTGTCCGAACTAAAGTTTGCCCATCCACGAAGTTCGCTTACCCCGCGTCTGTCCGTTAGATGCAATAAATTCTATACCAGGAATTTTCTTTTTAACCTTCAGTGTTAATTCATGTCAAAAGTTTGCTGCGAAGAGCACTAAGTTCTAACATTAAAAGGCAGGGGGAACTATGGCTGGTTCTATTCTGAGGAAGGTATTTAAGACGAAGAACGAGCGAGAACTTCGCCGTCTTCAAACGACGGTGGACGAAATTAATGCTTTAGAGCCGAAGATTAGCAAGATGAGCGATGGGGAGCTTCGAGCCAAGACCGATGAGTTCAGAAAGCGCATTGAGGAGAACACCAAGACTTTCGCCAGCCAGATGGAGACGCTCCGCAGGCAGATGGAGGCAGTTGGCTCACCTGATGAGAGACAGAAAGTAAAAGAGAAGATAAAGGTGTGCGAGAATCAGATTCTGGATCCTATACTCCCGGAGGCCTTCGCTGTAGTCAGGGAAGCAGCCAGGCGGACGCTGGGTGAGAGACCATATGATGTCCAGCTCATTGGAGCTAAGGTCCTACACGAGGGCAAAATCGCTGAGATGGCCACCGGTGAAGGAAAGACCCTGGTGGCCACTATGCCTCTTTATCTCAATGCCCTGACCGGAAAGGGCTGCCATCTGGTTACCGTCAATGATTATTTAGCTCGTCGGGATAGAAACTGGATGGGACCCATTTATGAATTTTTAGGATTAACGGTGGGCGTAATTCAGCACGATATGGAACCGGCGGAAAGGCAGAAATCTTATAACTGTGACATTGCCTATGGAACCAACAACGAATTTGGATTTGACTACCTCAAAGACAATATGGTCATAAGGAAAGAGGATAGAGTTCAACCTGAGCTCCATTATGCCATCGTTGATGAAGTGGATAGCATTCTCATAGATGAAGCCAGAACCCCTCTCATCATCTCCGGTCCGGCTGAAGAGGCCACTGACATCTATTACACAGTTGATAAATTAGTTCGCCACCTAAGAGCAAGATTCGTTACCGAAGCCGAGTTAATTGATGCTAAGAACCAGGGAATAAATTTGGAAACTAACTATGACTATTTAGTTGACGAGAAACATCGGACGGCCACCCTCACCGAAGAGGGATGGCGTAAGTGTGAGAAGCGCCTTGACCGACCTCATCTCTCTGAAGACCCCAGCCAGATGGAAGTAGTGCATCACATAAATCAGGCCCTAAGGGCACACAGCCTCTATAAGCGGGATGTAGACTACATGCTCAAGGAAGGACAAGTACTTATTGTGGATGAATTCACCGGAAGGCTGATGCCAGGGCGCCGTTGGAGTGATGGACTGCATCAGGCAGTTGAAGCCAAGGAAGGGGTGAGGATCGAGCGTGAGAACCAGACCTTAGCCACCATCACTTTTCAGAACTACTTCCGCCTCTATGAGAAGTTAGCTGGAATGACCGGCACCGCTGATACTGAGGCGGCTGAATTCCATGAAATTTACAAATTGGATGTAATTGTCATACCCCCAAATCGCCACTTAATAAGAGATGAAAGAGCGGATGTAATCTATAAGACCCTGGAAGAGAAGTATGAGGCGGCCGTGGAGGAGATAGCCGAGCTTCACAAGCAGGGGCAACCGGTGTTGGTGGGAACTATATACATCGAGAAATCAGAAACCTTGAGCCGAATGTTGAAGAAGCGAGGGATACCACATCATGTTCTCAATGCTCGCTACCATGAGAAAGAAGCAGAGATTGTGGCTCAGGCCGGCCGTCTGGGCGGAGTAACCATTGCTACCAATATGGCTGGACGGGGAACCGATATTCTCCTGGGAGGGAATCCCCAGTTTTTAGCTAAAAATAGGTTGAAGGAGCGAGGACTGGACCCAGCCAAGGTGAGCCAGGAAACCTTCCAGGAAGTTTTAACTGAAGCTGAGAAAGAAGCAAGTCGGGAACATGAGAAAGTGGTCCAGTTAGGTGGGCTTCATATACTGGGAACGGAACGGCATGAGGCCAGGCGGATTGACAATCAGCTTAGAGGAAGGGCAGGAAGGCAGGGCGACCCTGGTTCCTCCCGATTCTATCTTTCCTTAGAAGATGACCTCATGCGCCTCTTCGCCTCGGAGAGAATTGCTGGCCTCATGGAGAGAATTGGCTGGGAGAGGGGACAGCCCTTAGAGCACGCTCTGCTGAGTCGGACCATAGAGAGGGCCCAGCGGCAGGTGGAGGCACACAACTTCGATATTCGCAAACAGCTCCTTGAGTTCGACAACATAATGAACAGACAGCGTCAGGTTATCTATGAGGATCGGCGGATGGTGCTGGAGGGGGATGACCTCAAGGAAGAGATCTTCCGGATGATGGGAGAATTGTTAGAGGGAGTGGAAGATGAACGGGGAAAATTAAAGGGTGGGATTATAAACGACTACGCCAGTCCCGATGTGCATCCAGAGGATTGGAACCTTAAAGGTCTGGAGGAAAGAATCAGTCGCGTCTTCCCCTTGCGGCTTCCGGGTAAGGAACTCTCCAGGCATGAGGAACTCAGGGGGCTCGTTATGGAGCAGGCCCGGCAGGCCTATGAAGCCAAAGAGAAGGATATTGGCTCCGAAGCCACGAGAGAATTTGAACGAAGTATACTCCTTCATATGATTGATTCTAAGTGGAAGGACCACCTCTATGCCCTGGATCACCTGAGGGAAGGAATACATTATCGAGCCTATGGGGAGAGAGACCCTTTAGTCGAATACCAACATGAAGCCCATGCTACGTTTGAGGATTTGAAGGAGAGAATAGTTGAGGATACCATTCAATCCATCTTCAGGCTGCGCCCCATTCAGGAGGAGATGAAAGGTGTCTTCTTGAGAGTCCCCCAAGAGTTTCTTCACCAAGAAGCAGCCCGGATGGGAGGAGCTCGGCCGAGGCAGCCAGCCGTCCGGCCAGTTCGGCCTGGTCTTCCGCCTGGAGCCCCGCCTCAGCCTGAAGGCCCGCCCGAGCCAGCTAAGGTGCCCACCTATCGTCGGGAGGGAAAGAAAGTTGGGAGGAATGAGCCCTGCCCCTGCGGCAGTGGAAAGAAATACAAGAAATGCTGCGGGAAATAAAAGTGCATTTTTGACTTGACAACTCCAAAAATACATGTAAAATGGAACTATGTATCCCAGATTAATTAGACCACCAAAAGCTAAAAGTTTCTTTTTGTTCGGCCCGCGCGGTACCGGAAAAACAACATGGGTAAAATCTAATTTTCCTCAAGCTATTTATTTAGATTTACTAGGAGCAGAGATTTTTAACGACCTCTTAGCCAATCCTCAGAGATTAGAAAATTTTATCCCAAAAGATTTTAAAGATTGGGTCATTATCGATGAGGTGCAGAGAATCCCAGAACTTTTGAATGAGGTTCATCGGTTGATAGAAAAATACAGATACAAATTTATTCTGACAGGCTCAAGCGGACGAAAATTAAGACGAAAAGGCCCCAACTTGTTGGGCGGGCGTGCCTTAACTCATTCCTTGCATCCCCTAACTGCTATGGAACTGGGTAAGGATTTTAGCTTAAGTCATTCGTTGAAGTATGGACATCTCCCTTGTGCTTATACCGAATCCGATCCCAAAAGCTACCTGGAGAGCTATGTCCGAACTTATCTAGAGGAAGAGGTACGACAGGAAGGCGTTACGAGAAATTTAGCTGCCTTTTCCAGATTTCTGGAAGCGGCAAGCTTCTCTCAAGGTTCTACTCTTAATATTTCTTCTGTTGCCCGAGAGTGTGCTATTGAGCGGAAAGTAGTTGAAAATTACTTCACCATTTTAGAGGACCTCCTCATTGCCTACCGATTGCCGGTTTTTACCAAGAAAGCAAAGCGGCGCCTGGTTGCCCATCCCAAATTTTATTTCTTTGATGTAGGGGTTTATCGCACCTTAAGGCCGATGGGGCCTCTGGATATGCCGGAACAGGTTGAAGGAGCCGCTTTTGAGACCCTGTTTTTTCAGGAACTCAAAGCTATTAATGATGCCTTGAATTTGGGCTATACGATATCGTATTGGAGAACGTCTAACCATATGGAAGTGGATTTTGTATTGTACGGAAATAAAGGGATCCGGGTATTTGAGGTTAAACGAACCGGTAAAGTTTCAAAGCTAATGTTAAGTGCACTTAAATCATTTCTTAAAGATTATGCTATGGCAAAGGCTTATCTTATTTATGGTGGAGAACGTCGCCTGAGGCAGGATGATATCCAGATCGTCCCTATCAAGGATATTCTTAAGGAGCTTCCTGGAATTTTATCTTGATGCCTTGGTCTTTGTCCCGTTGCCTCATATAAAAATCTATCTCTTATCCTTACATTGGACGAGTCGCAAGAATAACGAGGAAATATACCATGTATAGACCCGAGAGTTTGATTATTGTACCAATCTGGCAATAAAACCGAGGCGGGCGAAATATGTAACATTTATGGCTCCAGGGGATTTGAATTCTTAAGAGATATTTACGACAGATACCAGGAGAAATAAAAGAGAATACATATTACAGTTTACTCAATGCATTGAGTAAATTGCTTGACAAATTTACAAAAAGTTTTTTGATGAGCATTGTAAGAGTGTTGGATTATGAGCGGAATGAACCCTGCCCCTGCGGCAGTGGAAAGAAATACAAGAAATGCTGCGGGAAATAAAGTGAAATGCTTGCCATGGAAGCCGAGAGATGGTATAATGGGTATAATTGCAATTTGAGATTTCATCTAGAGTCGTGCATAAACGAAGTACTTCGCAAAATATGCCAATTTGGGAGGATAAAGGAAGTTTGTACATTGCTGTTGATCTGGTCAAATATATGAGGAAGCCATCTTGGAAGTAAGACATAGCAAAGTTTGGGTGAAAACTAAATGAAATTGGCCGACCATCGCCTAACACGGTGTTTGTGGGAAGCTACACTTCCCCAAATTTTGCTTCGCAAAACTTCACAAACACCGGAAATGTTATCGGCCATGCTTATAAATATTGTAGTGAGAAAAATTATGGGTGATGGTCGCAAGGAGGGTTGATTCTGAGCATAATTGGTAATATACGCAAAAAGGTCATTGAGAAAGAATATGAATTTGCAATACCACACTTCTTTGAAGAGATGGCAGCAGATGAACTTGAATTTGCAGATGTCAAAAAAACCATAGCAACGGGGAGGATTAAACGGAAATTTACACGGGACCCTAGAGGTGTACGTTATGAAATTGTAGGCCGAGCCCTTGACGGAAGAGAGATTGGTATCATTTGCAGAATTAAAAGCACGGGTAAGTTACTTTTTATAACAGTATATACTCTATGATATTTTAGGAGGTGATGAAAATGTATAACTATGGAGAATGCGAAATCTGTAACACAACACTTCAGGAGAGGAATATCCAACAAGACTTTTGGATTAAGGACAAGTTGGTAGTTATTGAGAACGTTCCAACGGGAGTATGTCCTCGATGTGGTGAAAAAGTTGTCAATGCAGAGATAGGAGAACATATCGCTGAACTCCTTAGGGACAGTGAGCGTATAGACAAAGCACCTACTATATCCGTTCCTCTTATAAGGTGCGAAGTAGCAACTGGGATGGCTTGAACCTTTTCAGATGCACCGCAGATAACAAAGCATTTACGGCTTCGTTTCACTTCGCCTGACTTGCTTCGCAAGTTCGTAAATGCTCAAACGTTATTCATGGCAGTAGGTTATTGAAATTATAATAGTCCATTAGGAGGGGAGAATCGATGAGGAGAATTTGGGCAATTCTTAACCCGTTTAGAAGTTTATTTCTAACGGGTCTTGCTATATCTCTTTTAGTGAGCAGCCTCTTTTCTCTGATGGCTGAGGAGGCAGGTAAAACTGAGGTGGCGGCAGCTAAGACAAAATCCTTAATTAGCTGGGAGGAGAGGATTCAGCCGATAGTGGAGAAGATAGAGATACTGCGGAGGGAAATCTTTAACATTGCCCTCTGGCAGTACGGCCTCTTTGCCCTGGCGGTTCTGGCCGCCGTTATCTTTTCCAAGGTGATAGACTTTTTGGTCATAGTGAGATTAAAGAAATTGACCGCCCGGACAAGGACACCATTAGACGATATAGCCATTGAGGTTATGAGGAAGCCTCTCAGGCTGATCATCGTTATCGCCGGCATTATTTTGGGGTTACGTATATTCCAAGTAGACGTGAAGAATCTCCTCGGCGTGCTGGTTGGAATAGTGGTTACCTATACCCTGGTTAAATTGGTTGACCTTTTTGCTGCCTATCTGGAGCCAAAGGTTAGAACAACCGAGTCCAAGTTAGATGACCAGCTATTGCCCATAATCAGAAA
>JAUWHM010000044.1 GCA_030605915.1 Nitrospirota bacterium
AAGGCTCAACAGCAGAAAAACTATGGTCAGAGAGATATTATACTCCAGCTCAGATCAGAAGTTTATTGAAAAGGGCTGGATTTAATAAGATAGAGACAGAATTTCCTGAAGATAAAGAACTGGTGCTTATCCAGGGTATGAAGACGCCAGAGCTGTAATTAATTCCTTCTTGCTTTGCAGAGGAAAAGCATGTTATTGCGCGCAGTGAAATTATGATGAGTTGCCAAAACCATCCTGACAGAGAGGCTACATTCATCTGCCAGAAGCTGTCAATTGGCTATTGCCGTGAGTGTTGTCGATGCCCTGACCTGGATAACCATTGTAAATTTAGATCCAGTTGCCTGATCTGGGAGATGTGCAAGATACCTTCCGAAAAGCAGTTATCTATAGAGGGGAACAATTAAAAATTGCCAAAATATACGATGAACTTTCTGCCCGATGGCAGAACAGCCAAGAGCCTATCTTGACAGTAGCAAGGATATAGAAAGGAGGAGGACAAATGGAAGTTGAAGTGACCGATGCCAATTTTAAGGAAGAAGTATTAGAATCAAACCTGCCTGTGTTGGTGGATTTCTGGGCAGTCTGGTGTGCTCCGTGTTTCATGGTTGCCCCAGTGGTTGAAGAGATAGCCAAGGAGTATGAGGGGAAACTGAAGGTCTGCAAGTTAAATGTTGATCAAGGCCCGGCTACTGCGTCCGAATATGAGATTCTGAGCATACCCACACTGGCCGTCTTTAAAAATGGACAGGTAGTAGAAAAAGTTATAGGAGCTCTCCCCAAAACTGCACTGGAGGAGAAGATAAAGCCTTACATTAATGTTTAGGAGTGGCTCCTGGAGTGAAGATGAAGTCGCTCAAAGTTACGGAGGCATCAGGAAAATATAAAGGGAGCAGAAGGATGGTGAAGAAAAGCAGAGTGATAAAAGGGCTTTCATTTCTCGTTTTAATCTTTAGTTTGTTGACTGGATGCTCTAAGGAAGGTCCCTCAGACAGAGATATAGGCAAGCAAAAAATTACTGCCCGGAGCTCCACAAAGGAACAGAAATGGGGTAATGCCCCGGACTTCACTTTGCCCAGATTGGGAGGAGGTGATTTTACCCTCTCGTCCTTAAAGGGGAAGGTAATTATCCTTGACTTCTGGGCTACCCGGTGTCCCCCCTGCCGGAAGGAAATCCCTGGTTTTATAGAACTTTATAAGAACTATAAGGATGAGGGACTGGAGATTGTGGGGGTCTGTTTAGAGAGTGAGACCACGGTTAAACCTTTTGCTAAAGAGACAGGGATAAACTATACCTTGGTATTTGCCAATCAGGAAATTGGACGCCAGTATGGCGGTATCCGGTATATCCCCACTACCTTTATTATTGACTGCCAGGGTAACATTACAAAAAAGCATATCGGTTATGCTTCCAAGGAAACCTTTGAAGGAGAAATTAAAGAACTTCTGAGTAGAAAGGGGCAGTAAAGACTATGGAGGGAGTGTCTCTCTTTTTCGCCTTTGGGGCAGGGCTCTTGTCCTTTTTCACACCGTGTGTGCTTCCATTGATTCCTGCCTATCTTTGTTTCATCACCGGCTTGTCCTTGGATGAACTTCGAGAATCTGATTCTCCAGGCAGGGCGGCCAAAAACTTAAGAAAGATACTCTGGCCAACGGCGCTCTTTGTTCTTGGATTTTCGTTCGTATTTGTATCCCTGGGGGCAACGGCAACCAGCTTAGGAAAGTTTGTGTCCACCCACCAGAGAATAATTGAAATAGTTGGGGGTAGCATCGTTATCCTTTTTGGGCTGCATCTCACCGGCATCTTGAACATCAAATATCTTCAGTACGAGAAGAAATTTCATCTGGGAAAGAAACCTGCAAATATATTTGGCTCATTTATCGTTGGAGTGGTCTTCGCTACCGGCTGGACACCGTGTGTTGGTCCCATATTAGGGCCAATATTGCTTATGGCCGAGACCCAGGAGAGGGTAACCCAGGGCATAATACTTTTAAGCCTTTATTCTTTAGGTCTGGGATTGCCCTTTCTTCTGACCGCCGTGGCTATAACTACATTCTTGAACCTATTCAATAAGGTAAAGAAATATTTCAGAGCAATTTCCCTGGTGAGTGGATTACTGCTCATCATTATTGGGATACTAATCATAACCAATAGGCTGCATATTGTTTAGGGTATC
>JAUWHM010000155.1 GCA_030605915.1 Nitrospirota bacterium
AAGGCTAAGGGTCCGCTGACCGATACTCTTTTAGCCGTAGTGGCCATTGACGATGCCTTAGGGATCGTTCTCTTTGGAGTAATCTTCGCTTTATCTGAGGTCCTAATCGGTAAGGGAGGAGGCAGTCCGCTCTGGATAGCAATCAGGAGTTTCGTAGAGATATTTGCATCGGTGGCCCTGGGGCTTATCATCGGACTGTTTTTGAGTTACTTTGCTCGCCTCCTGCGGGAGAGGGGAGAGCTCTTGGTCATCATTTTAGGAGCTGTTCTACTGTGCACCGGGTTGGCCACCATGCTTGACTTGTCCCTGCTCCTGGCCAATATGGCCACTGGCTTCGTCATCATCAATTGGGCTAAGAGAAGTCAACGTATCTTCGGAACTATTGCCACCATTGATGTGCCCATTTATGTTGCCTTCTTTGTGCTGGCCGGAGCCCACCTCAACTGGCGATTGTTATTTACCGTCGGTTTACTGGGTTTAGTGTATCTATTCATGCGGGGATGTGGAAAGATACTGGGAGCTAAATTAGGGGCAAGGAGGGCAAGGGCACCCGAGAAAGTGCGAAGATACTTGGGATTGGGCCTGATTCCTCAAGCCGGGGTAGCTATTGGTCTGGTGCTCGTGGTTCAGCAGGAGAGAAACTTCGCTCAGTTCAGTGGAATAATCTCTACCATCGTCTTAGCTGGTGTGGTGGTGAACGAGATAGTCGGTCCCTTCTTTACCAAAATGGCTATCACCAGGGCCGGGGAAGCCCATCTAAAAGCAGGGGGTGCAACATGATCTGTCCAAAGTGTGGAACTGAAAATTTAAGGGGAAAACTTCTCTGCTATAAGTGCGGAGCCAAACTGATGCAGGCTCCCCAAGCCCCAAAGGGGCGGGCGAAACCACAGAAGAGGGTAGGCAGGCTCTTTTTCCGTCTCATCGTCCTTGGCCTCCTGGCCATTGTCGTCATCCTTATGCTCCAGAAACCGCAGATGGACCCCTTATCCATTTCTGCCGAAGCGACTAAGAGATTTAAGGCAAATCTGACCGCGATGGAGAGGGCTATCTTGGCAGGAAAGCCATTCAAACTGGAAGCTACAGAAGAGGAGATAAATTCTCAGATAGCCGGGGATTTGAAGGACATAGAGCAAGTGGGCAGAATGATAGTAGATGAGGCCCGAATCAGACTGAATAAAAATAAGTTAAAGTGCATTATCTCTATGAAAATAAAGGGCAAATCCATATATATCTCACTTTCCGGGAAACCTCTCCTCATAAATGGTAGAATGAGTCTCTCTCCAGATAAAGCTGCCGTTGGGAAGATGCCCATATTGCCATGTATGCTCCCGGGCATCCTGAAACAGTTGAAGAAGGGAGAGGGTATCCCTCTACCTAAGTTCCCTCCAGAAGCTCAAGACCTTCAAGTGGAGGAAGGAAAGCTTACACTTCAGGCTAAGGCGGTGGCAAGACCGGTCTCCCCAGGTAAAAAGGGGAAGAAAACCCTGCCGGAAAGAGTGGGGCAGCCAAAGCGGCCGGTTCCATCTGTTCCTGAAGAGGTAAAGCCTGCACCAGAGAAGAGGGTATTAACTGAGGAAGAGTTGGAAGAGATCAGAAGGAGGAGGGAAGAGAGCGAGGCTAAATCCTGGCTTCAGGTAGGAGACAATTTCACTAATATTGAGATGTATGATTCAGCCATTGAATATTATCGGAAGGTAATAAATAAATATCCGGAGAGCGAACAGGCAAAAAAGGCTAAGCAAAGAGTTGAGGAGGTAAAATCCAGGCTGGAATAAATATGATTAAGGCCATCAGGGTGAGGAAATGTTCTGGCTGCTGCAGCGGGTGGCAAATAATAGGGAGGGAGGGAGGAAGGAAGATGAAGAAGAGCTTAGTGATAGTTTTGACGGTCATCGTTTTAGGCGGGGTTGCTGCTACCCTGTTTCTCAAAGTGAGGAAGGTGGAAGTTAAAGTGCCAGAAAGTTTTTTCCCGGAGGAGACCATAGTCTATGTATCACAGAAGGGGATAGCTTCGAGCTGGGAAAAAATGAAGTCCTCCCATTTCTGGAAAGCATTGACATCATCAGAAGGATGGAGGGAATTAGAGCCTAAGATAGGGGAACTTCAGAGGGAATTTGAGGCTAAGTGGGGCTTCACCTTGACTGAGGAGAATATCATGGAACTGGCTGGCCGGGAGGTGGCCTTAGCGCTCCTTCCACCCGAGGAAGATTTAAAGCCAAGAGGGTTACTCTTAGCTAAAGTAGGGGTGAAGGTAAAAGCGAAATCTCTCCTTGTTAAGTTGCAGGATAAGTTGTCTCAATCTCAGCAGCTTACCTTCGAGGATTACCAGGGAGTTGAAATTACCAGGCTAAAGACATCTTCACCAGACCTCCCCCAATTAAGTTACGCTTTTCTTGATGACTGGCTGGCCTTAGAGGTAGCCCCTCGCTCCGCTCGGGACAACCAGGTAGGCAACCCTGAGCGTAGCGAACGGGTAGCCCGGGGGAATTCAATCCTTAAGGAAGTAATCAACCTCTATCAGGGCGAGAGCCAGAAATCCCTGGCCAGCAATC